>NZ_LWFI01000827.1:0-1010 GCF_001635735.1 Oleiphilus sp. HI0067 | reverse complement strand
GCAACAATCACGTGTACTTTTAAGTTATCAGCACGCAAACCCATGCCTTCAGAACCAAAGAACACCATTGGACGCAAATACGCTTCTTTCAGATTGTTCTCGCGAACAACAGCTTTCTGCGCTTCATTGATTTCTTCTTTGGTATAAGGCATTTCCATGTGCATGATGTGCGCAGAACGGAAAAGACGATCAGTGTGATCCTGAAGCTTAAAGATCGCTGTACCTTCAGAAGTTTCATAAGCACGGACGCCTTCAAACACACCCATACCATAGTGCAATGTATGCGTGAGTACGTGCACCTGAGCATCACGCCAAGGTACCATTTTTCCGTCAAACCAAATCAGGCCATCTCTATCAGCCATCGACATCGTGCTTCACTCCTTACAGTGGCTAGCGCCTTAGCTAGCTTGAGTTTCAATAATAAAAATAAAAGGTTGGGCATTCTACCAAAGACAAGCGTTTTCGCCTACGAATAAGTTGAGCTGAAAGATAAATCCTTGATATCAACATGGTGATTAACCGAAGATTTTTACAAACGCATCGTGCGCCACATCGCGCTCAACCGGAAACTCTTTCAATCCTTCAGGATAACTAACACCTGACAAACTTTTTCTGTGCAACGCAGATCGTAAGGCTCTATACGCATCATCCAAAGCTTGATACGAAAGTTTTTCATCAATGGTTGACGAAAGTGCCTCCAACAAGCGCACATTATCTGACCAAACTGTTAGTGATGGATGCTCATGCGCATTGGCCAATACCAAGAACTGCGTTAAGAACTCAATATCAATCAATCCACCTCGACCTTGCTTGATATTTTTTTCTGCCATGTCGATCGAGCCGAGCTTATCTGCTGCAGCCGTATGCATCTTCTCTCTCATCACTCGGACTTCTTCAAGCAACTTGGCGCGCTCTCTTGGCATACTCAAAATTGCATCGCGTACTGCATCAAATTTAGCCATTACCCGCTCATCACCAGCAACACAGCGAGCACGAACTAAGGCCTGATG
>NZ_LWFI01000826.1:0-293 GCF_001635735.1 Oleiphilus sp. HI0067 | reverse complement strand
AATGATTGTAGCTGCTGTGACTGGGATCAAAACTATATTTCCCATTCTGCTGGAGTACAAAACCGTCGACACTCGGGGAAGAAAAGCTAACTCGGTCGTGGTTATCGTGCTCTGCGACATAAATTATCCCTTTTGTTAGTGTCGTATCGCCTTCATGTGCTGCTTGAGCTGTAATAGAGGTGATCTCCGGCGCATCGTTAGTGCCCGTCACGTCGATCGTTATCGTTTGCTGTACCGGTGTGCCGCTGCTGTCTGTGGCCGTGACAGTAAAGTGCTCTGTTACCTGTTGATTA
>NZ_LWFI01000825.1:0-1135 GCF_001635735.1 Oleiphilus sp. HI0067 | reverse complement strand
AAGCGAATGGTACCTGGACCTATGATCTAGATAATCAAAGTCGCGACGTGCAGCGGCTCGGTGCAGGCTCCTCGCCGATCAATAATACGCTGACCGATGTGATACAAATCCATTCGGCAGACGGCACCGCACACAGTATTTCGGTGACGATTACAGGTATTAACGACGCGCCCGCTTTGAGTGTCATTACAGCACAATCGGCAAGAGAGGGTGATAGCACTAAGACCACAGGTGTGCTTACCGGCTCGGATATTGATACGAATGACCAACTTACCTTTAGTGCACCGAATGTAGATGGTTTTGTACTAAAGCAAGATGGTAGCTATAGCTTCGACCCAAACCACGGTAGTTATAACCATTTGGCGCAAGGCGATGTACAAACCATCACCATCCCTGTGACAGTAACTGACCTAGCTGGCGCGACTGATACCAAGAATCTTGTCATCACCCTAACGGGCACAAATGACGCGCCGGTATTACAGCAAATCCAAGCGCAAAGTGTGACAGAGGATGGCCAATTGCTAACGGGCCAGCTTACAGCAACGGATACTGACGACCATGAAGTCGCTCGTTACAGCGTAATGCAGCAAGTTGATGGGTTTACCCTGCATGCAGACGGCAGCTATAGCTTTGATCCGAGCCATGCGAGTTACCAACACCTAGCGGCAGGTCAAGTTCAAACGCTGACAATACCCGTTGGCGTAGTCGATCAAAGCGGTGCAACCGATACGCAGAACTTAACCATTACCGTGCACGGCAAAGATGATACGGCGATCATCAGCGGTGCGGATACCGGAATGGTGAGAGAAGATACCACGCTGCAAGCGACGGGCACGCTCAGTGTAAGTGATAAAGATGCTAGTCAGGATCATTTTCAAGCGGGCGATATCCAGGGTGTACACGGAACATTACACCTTCAAGCGAATGGTACCTGGACCTATGATCTAGATAATCAAAGTCGCGACGTGCAGCGGCTCGGTGCAGGCTCCTCGCCGATCAATAATACGCTGACCGATGTGATACAAATCCATTCGGCAGACGGCACCGCACACAGTATTTCGGTGACGATTACAGGTATTAACGACGCGCCCGCTTTGAGTGTCATTACAGCACAATCGGCAAGAGAGGGTGATAG
>NZ_LWFI01000824.1:0-666 GCF_001635735.1 Oleiphilus sp. HI0067 | reverse complement strand
GGCCCAAGCGAATATTGTAGTTGTTCCTGTGAATGACCCGCCAGTTTCAGGTAACTTGGCGTATGCAATTGATGAGGATGGAAGTATCACACTGAGCCAAGAGCAGCTCTTGGCGCAAGCGAGTGATGTGGATGGTGATACGCTCACGGCGTTGAATCTACAGACAGCCAATCCGGAACTGACGATTACAGATAATGGTGATGGGACGTTCACGCTGACACCGGCTGCAAACTTCAATGGTGATCTCGATATTAGTTTCGATATATTCGATGGTGAAGCGACAGTCGCAGCCAATATCGATTTGACAGTGAACCCAGTGAATGATCTGCCGGTCGCGCAGGATCAGAATTTCCAGATGAACGAAGACGGGACGATCACGCTTACAGATGAGGATCTGTTAACGGGAGCATCGGATGTTGATGGTGATACGCTGAGTATCTCAGATGTTACATACACAGGTACGGATGGAATCTTCACCGATAATGGAGATGACACATATACCTTTGCACCGAATGAGAACTTCAATGGTAATGTCACCGTCGACTTTACCGTGTCTGATGGTCAGGGTGGTACCGATACGGCCCAAGCGAATATTGTAGTTGTTCCTGTGAATGACCCGCCAGTTGCAGGGGATACGTCTTTCAGCATGAATGAGGACGGTACAAT
>NZ_LWFI01000823.1:0-969 GCF_001635735.1 Oleiphilus sp. HI0067 | reverse complement strand
GGATCCACTGTCCAGGTGCCATCACCGTTATTCGTACCCGCTGACAAAATCGCTCCGGTTGGCACACCACCGATCGTGACACTGCTGATCGTTTCAGTGCTATCAACAGCGGTTAATGGACCCAGTTCAAGATCGACCTCAGTATCCTCTAACGTGCTTACCGTTCCTGTTAATGGATTGCCATCCGCGCTCGGGTTCGTTGGATCGATTGGATCGGTCGGATCGACTGGGTCAACCGGATTCGGGCCATCAATAACCGGATTAATTGTTACAGTCATTGACGTCGTTGCACTATTGCTATCGACTTGGCTGCTATCATCGGGATCAACATCTTCATTATGAATCGTGACCTGCAGAACGATATCGCTTAGATGGCCTATTGCTGGCGTGATCGTGAGACCGGCAAGCTCAGCGGCTGTCAACGTCCAGCTACCATCTCCATTGTCAGTGCCAGCAGATAACGTAGCATCTAACGGCACATCGCTGATGGTGTAACCAGTAACTGACTCAGAACCGTCGTTATCTGCTAGGCTACCAGTGATATCCAAGGCAATAGCACTATTCTCATCACCATTTACATCACTCGCACTCACCGCAGGCGCATCAGCGACTGCTTCCAAAGTAACTTCTACCGAACCATTATAAACTTGACTAGCATCGCCCTGTGTGAACGTTACTTCAGTCGTTAATGTAAAGTCATCGCTGGAATGTTCGACTGGCGTAAGGCTCAAACCATCAAGATCAGCGGGATCCACTGTCCAGGTGCCATCACCGTTATTCGTACCCGCTGACAAAATCGCTCCGGTTGGCACACCACCGATCGTGACACTGCTGATCGTTTCAGTGCTATCAACAGCGGTTAATGGACCCAGTTCAAGATCGACCTCAGTATCCTCTAACGTGCTTACCGTTCCTGTTAATGGATTGCCATCCGCGCTCGGGTTCGTTGGATCGATTGGATCGGTCGGA
>NZ_LWFI01000822.1:0-3342 GCF_001635735.1 Oleiphilus sp. HI0067 | reverse complement strand
AAAGGGTTGGAAATAAGCGAGAAGTTAACACCTAATTTTGAGTTTGATTTCAATAAGTTAGTTGCTTAGAAAATTAAATTCAGAAAGTTAAGAAAAGGTGTTGACAATCAACTGAGGCTCTGTAGAATACGCGCCTCGCTTGAGGGAACGGAAACGGTCATCAAGCAACGATCTTTAAAAATTAGCCAAGCAATTCGTGTGGGCGCTGACTGAGATGATGTCACGTAAAGCACTGAAGACATTAAGTTTTTGGGTGCTATTAAGAGATTATCAAGTCAACGTTCTGTGAATTCATTTATTGTAATTACAGTAGTTTTACTTGAGACAAATTTAGTTGTCCTTCGGGATGACACTTGAAGATTAAACTGAAGAGTTTGATCATGGCTCAGATTGAACGCTGGCGGCAGGCTTAACACATGCAAGTCGAGCGGTAACAGATCTAGCTTGCTAGATGCTGACGAGCGGCGGACGGGTGAGTAACGCGTAGGAACCTGCCCAGTAGTGGGGGATAGCCCGGTGAAAACCGGATTAATACCGCATACGCTCTACGGAGGAAAGGGGGCTTCGGCTCTCGCTATTGGATGGGCCTGCGTGAGATTAGCTAGTTGGTGAGGTAATGGCTCACCAAGGCGACGATCTCTAGCTGGTCTGAGAGGATGATCAGCCACACTGGGACTGAGACACGGCCCAGACTCCTACGGGAGGCAGCAGTGGGGAATATTGCACAATGGGCGCAAGCCTGATGCAGCCATGCCGCGTGTGTGAAGAAGGCTTTCGGGTTGTAAAGCACTTTCAGTAGGGAGGAAGGCCTCGTAGTTAATACCTGCGAGGATTGACGTTACCTACAGAAGAAGCACCGGCTAACTCAGTGCCAGCAGCCGCGGTAATACTGAGGGTGCGAGCGTTAATCGGAATTACTGGGCGTAAAGCGCGCGTAGGCGGCTTACTAAGCCAGATGTGAAAGCCCCGGGCTCAACCTGGGAACTGCATTTGGAACTGGTTCGCTAGAGTACAGTAGAGGGTGGTGGAATTTCCAGTGTAGCGGTGAAATGCGTAGAGATTGGAAGGAACATCAGTGGCGAAGGCGGCCACCTGGACTGATACTGACGCTGAGGTGCGAAAGCGTGGGGAGCAAACAGGATTAGATACCCTGGTAGTCCACGCCGTAAACGATGTCTACTAGCCGTTGGGGAACTTGATTCCTTAGTGGCGCAGCTAACGCACTAAGTAGACCGCCTGGGGAGTACGGCCGCAAGGTTAAAACTCAAATGAATTGACGGGGGCCCGCACAAGCGGTGGAGCATGTGGTTTAATTCGATGCAACGCGAAGAACCTTACCTGGTCTTGACATCCTGCGAACTTTCTAGAGATAGATTGGTGCCTTCGGGAACGCAGTGACAGGTGCTGCATGGCTGTCGTCAGCTCGTGTTGTGAAATGTTGGGTTAAGTCCCGTAACGAGCGCAACCCTTATCCTTATTTGCCAGCACTTCGGGTGGGAACTCTAAGGAGACTGCCGGTGACAAACCGGAGGAAGGTGGGGACGACGTCAAGTCATCATGGCCCTTACGACCAGGGCTACACACGTGCTACAATGGTAGATACAAAGGGACGCTAAGCCGCGAGGTGGAGCTAATCCCAGAAAGCCTATCGTAGTCCGGATTGGAGTCTGCAACTCGACTCCATGAAGTCGGAATCGCTAGTAATCGTGAATCAGAATGTCACGGTGAATACGTTCCCGGGCCTTGTACACACCGCCCGTCACACCATGGGAGTGGATTGCACCAGAAGTAGTTAGTCTAACCTTCGGGGGGACGATTACCACGGTGTGGTTCATGACTGGGGTGAAGTCGTAACAAGGTAGCCCTAGGGGAACCTGGGGCTGGATCACCTCCTTAAACGAAACGTGCACGTTTCGGTCAGAGTTCACACGAATTGCTTGGTTGAGATTTAAAGAACAATAGGCCTGTAGCTCAGGTGGTTAGAGCGCACCCCTGATAAGGGTGAGGTCGGCAGTTCAAGTCTGCCCAGGCCTACCAATTATCAGAAGGCCGAGTCCAGAGATGGGGCTATAGCTCAGCTGGGAGAGCGCCTGCCTTGCACGCAGGAGGTCAGCAGTTCGATCCTGCTTAGCTCCACCAATTTCTGTTCATAACTAAAGATATTCAAAGCGTTGCTTTGAGTGTTTTTAGTTCTGATCAGAGAATCAGAATGTTCTTTAACAATTTGGAATGTGATAGTAGAAACGTTGTTAGTAGTTGTGATGACTATTAATAACATTGCTAAGGTTATTTGTTTTGCCATATATCAGCGGCAAAACATTTAACTCGGATAATGTAAGAAATGAGATTCATATCAAGCGTTATTCGGCGAAACGTTACGATTGGTCGTGTATGACACAAAGACTGGGATGGTAAAAGGTCGTCCTGGAGGACTCTTTGGGTTATATAGTCAAGCGACTAAGCGCATACGGTGGATGCCTTGGCAGTCAGAGGCGATGAAGGACGTAGAAACCTGCGATAAGCGTTGGGGAGCTGGTAAACGAGCTTTGATCCAACGATTTCCGAATGGGGAAACCCAACCGTCATAAGACGGTTATCTTGCACTGAATACATAGGTGTAAGAAGCGAACCCGGAGAACTGAAACATCTAAGTACCCGGAGGAAAAGAAATCAACCGAGATTCCCTTAGTAGCGGCGAGCGAACGGGGAACAGCCGATAATTAAAGTTGTAGTGGAACACTCTGGAAAGTGTGGCGATAGAGGGTGATAGCCCCGTACACGAAGCAGCTTTAGTTACATATTAAGTAGGACGGGACACGTGTTATCTTGTCTGAAGATGGGGGGACCATCCTCCAAGGCTAAATACTCCTGACTGACCGATAGTGAACCAGTACCGTGAGGGAAAGGCGAAAAGAACCCCTGTGAGGGGAGTGAAATAGATCCTGAAACCGTATGCGTACAAGCAGTGGGAGCAGACTTGTTCTGTGACTGCGTACCTTTTGTATAATGGGTCAGCGACTTAATTTTAGTAGCAAGGTTAACCGTATAGGGGAGCCGTAGGGAAACCGAGTCTTAATAGGGCGCACAGTTGCTAGGATTAGACCCGAAACCGAGTGATCTATCCATGAGCAGGTTGAAGGTTAGGTAACACTGACTGGAGGACCGAACCCACTGTCGTTGAAAAGCCAGGGGATGACTTGTGGATAGGAGTGAAAGGCTAATCAAACTCGGAGATAGCTGGTTCTCCTCGAAAGCTATTTAGGTAGCGCCTCGTGTATCACCCTAGGGGGTAGAGCACTGTTTGGGCTAGGGGGTCATCCCGACTTACCAACCCCATGCAAA
>NZ_LWFI01000821.1:0-558 GCF_001635735.1 Oleiphilus sp. HI0067 | reverse complement strand
GCGTTTTGCTATACGCATCTGTTGGTCTTGTGAGCATGTTGAACGGTGCAAATTTTTTAGACTACAACGTGCTCGCAGCGGACCCAGTAGATGGTCAGCATTACGGCATAATCATTATCGAACTCGGTGTTGGTATTACTGTTTTCTCTGTCATGCTTGGGATTTTCTACGCCTTTGCAGGCCAAGTTGAAAAGGCAAATGTTCAATGAGCTTAATCTTCGAACACTTCAATCATTGGGTCGTTGTTATTTTGATGATGATCGGTCTGTATATCGTTATCACAGCTAATAACCTCGTTAAGAAAGTGGTTGGCCTGAATATTTTTCAGAGCGCTGTATTTTTAATGTACATCACCATGGGAAAGGTTGTTGGTGGCACGGCTCCAATCTTAGCGGAAGGTGTGACGCAATATTCCAATCCTCTCCCTCACGTATTGATCTTGACGGCAATTGTCGTAGGTGTAGCCACAACAGCCGTGGGTTTGTCATTAGTCCTTAGAATAAAAAGCGCTTACGGAACGATTGAAGAAAATGAGTTCCAGAACAAGGAAGATGTTAT
>NZ_LWFI01000820.1:0-388 GCF_001635735.1 Oleiphilus sp. HI0067 | reverse complement strand
AGATGGACAGGAACACGTGAGAGAAGAATCTCCGCTCATAAAGCTGTCGTAAAACACTGAATGACTCGGATCTGCGACACATAACTGAGTCGACGCTCCGCGGTATTTGATGTAGCGTCCAATAGTCGCTGACGTACCACCAGTTCCCGCACTGACCACAATCCAACTAGGCTCAGGGTATCGCTCTCTTCGCATCTGATTGAAAATAGAGTCAGCGACATTGTTATTACCTCGCCAGTCTGTGGCGCGTTCAGCATAGGTAAACTGGTCCATATAGTGACCACCTAACTCCTTAGCTAAACGTTCTGCCTCACCGTAAATATCACCGCCCTTGACTAGGTGACATTGACCGCCATAAAACTCGATTTGCTGCTGCTTTTGTTTAGAA
>NZ_LWFI01000819.1:0-420 GCF_001635735.1 Oleiphilus sp. HI0067 | reverse complement strand
TTCCCTAACTCATCGACAAAACCCACACGTATGACGCGATTATCTTCAGATAAACCAAGTGCATTGGGCGTGTAAGTGATATACATCCCTTGGCCGCAAAAGTCGGCAATAACACAGGCATAGCTTTCACCAGATTCTAAATACAGCGTGGCGGCTTGTTCACTCGATATACGTTCTTGGGTTCTTCGTTCTGTGATCATTGGACCGTTACTTCAGTTTTTTCCTTAAAACTTTTGCCTTGCGGCTCACGTCATATTGCTTTGAATCAGGCAACTCCGAGTAAGCACTCATCTCAAAACCTCGTTCTAAAAACCAATGCTCCGTCTGAGTGGTTAGAACGAACAAATACTCAAGATTTTGAGCTTTCGCTTGATTTGTAATCTCTTCAAGCATGTAATCACCACGCCCTTCTTTACGATA
>NZ_LWFI01000818.1:0-6777 GCF_001635735.1 Oleiphilus sp. HI0067 | reverse complement strand
ACGCGCTCAAACGTACTTTGGGTTTCTCGTAGTGAAAAAAAGTCCGTTGAAAAACAACGGAAAAAACGAAGTGACAAATGACAATACACAGGTATTGAGATATATCTTCATTTGTCTGATGTTCGGATTGAAAGGCTTAGTTAAGCATTGGAGAAATTTTGAGGTGATCTTTTATTTTTTCTTCCGCTTCAATGAACAATTTGTCTAAGGGTGTAATCGCGGAGGACGCTAGATCAAAGAAAGTCTCGGAAGTCACAGATTTCAAATCGTTGTTTAACAACATCGATTCAACGAATGATAACAACTGCTCAACATGCAATTGAGCGTCGTTTAAAAATAAGCTCGCCCATTTTTTGTTGCCCATAAGACTCGTCTTCTTAGTAAATGAAGACTCAAGCGCTGCAACCCGATGTTTCACTTTATCAACGAGAAATTTGAGCTGAATTCTCTCAATGACTGAGCTTTCGCCAGCACTTACAACGCCCATGCCAATGGCTCGCGTTTGGCCGATCGCTTCAATGGTCTCAAGCAGTTCCTTCCAGATCACATCAAGGCCTGAATCTCGCCCTAACCGAAGCATAGGACCATAATTCTCTGCTTGGTTTTCAATCAGATAAAGTAGATTAGTAATCAGCCTACTATGTTGGTCGATATTATTTGCCACGGTTTGACGTTGCCAGCCTGTCGCTAAACGCTCCCAGTGCGATTTAATGCTCGTATATAGCATATCGCTCTCAAGCTCATTACTTGCAGCATCAAGCGCTTTCCATTTTTCATCAATACTCGCCCTTTTATTCCCAATGGACCGTTCTAACTGCGCATCACCATGCAAAAAGCCTGTGGTAAGACCCCGATGTTGTTGTATCAAAATAAGGAGTTCTTTAAGCGACATAACAATTTCTAAGCTTTTCAGAATATTGCGTTGTTGTGACTGTCGACGCTTAGGCAGAAACACCAAGAAATACGCTAATGCAACAATGCCTGTAACACACATAAATACCAGAACTTCCATGTCTTATACCTCTGCTAGTTGAGCTGAATGTCCACGAGAACGCTCTGCTTTTTCAGCGAGGTACTCGGCAATTTTTACCGTTTCACCTGCGATTAAGGTGTTGTTATTTGCGCGTTCTAACAAGGATTCCATGTTTTCGGAGATTTCAAAGGTCGCAACACTTTGCTGACCTGATGCTTGTGCGATCACCAGCATGTTATGCGCTATTTCATCCACCATTTTATCAATCAATACAAGCGAGCTTTCTAGCGAATCGATACTCTTCGCATTGTCTTCTGCGGCATCAATTACTTTGCGAGACATTCGGGTAACATCGGCCATTCTTGTGTGCACATCATGAATACTTTGTGTGATTTGATTGGCAGATTCTCTTGATCGAATTGAAAGGTTACGCACCTCGTCAGCGACAACAGAGAAGCCACGACCGTGCTCGCCCGCTCTAGCCGCTTCAATCGCAGCGTTTAAAGACAACAAGTTGGTCTGATCGGAAATATCTACAATGATTTGAGACATCGTAGCCACATGTTCGGTTAACGCAAAAAGCTCAGCCACCAACGATTCGCTTTGCTGAGACAGCGATACCATATGACTTATCTTGGTCGTCGCGCCCTGCGCTTGCTGAATGCCATTACTTGTTTGCGCCCGAGACTTTTCTATTTCCTCATGGGCATTTTTAATTTGTAACGCGACATCATTAACGCTCTGGCTGAGTTCAGTGACGGCAGCCGCTGAAGACGTAATCGCGCCCTTTTGACTTGAAGCATTGCTCGACACCGACAATGCACTTGCTGTGAGCTCTCGAGACATATGAATGAACTCAGCTGACGATTCATCCATAGACTGATCTGCTCTCGCATAACTAAGAAAGTAGTTTCTCAACACACTTAAATGCTTATCAGCTAAGAGTGATTCGATCGGCAAATCGCGATAATTTGAATCCGTGTTTTCAAGATGCTGAGCTAATGATTCGAAGGTGCGAATAGATCGTGTGTGATACATGAGTAAAAGACACGGTAGCGTACCTAGGAGCGCAATAATTAGCAGATTCCAGCTTAAGCCAGACACTAAGTAACTAAATCCAATAGCAAATATAATCGCAGTAAAAATCAAAACGAGATGGGAACTCAAACTAGAAGTATTCACTTTCGGGCAGGTCCTTTTCCTTGGCTTAACCGACAACAAAGTAATAAAAATCACTATGTAGTCGCAAAGAATATGCCGCCAAAAATAAAATATAATTTACATTATTAAGATATTATAACTAATTGTTTTATATAACCTTATTAAAGATAAAGATTAACTAATATAGAACAAAGACTTATGCATCTGCACTAAGCTTAAGCAGATCAAAGAAAGACCGCCCAAGTTGGGTGCGTTTTTTATAAATGTATTAAAAAAAATAAGACTTTAAATCAGCGAGTATAATGATGCTTGATGCTTACCACTCAATACTTTTGCCCTGCCAATCCACAAATGACAGAGTCTTATCGATTGCTTGAGATTGCATAACGTCGATGAGGCGCTCAGCTGAGTAGTCCTGACTGAATAGTTTGCCTTCGGGCACATTGGCTTGGAAAGGTTTAGAGAGACCTGTGTCAGTTGTACCAGGGTGATAGGCAATCAACTTTACATTAGGATAACGCCGTGCATATTCTGTTGAAGCGGTTTTCAACATCATATTCAAGGCTGCTTTTGATGACCGATAGCTGTACCACCCACCTAAGCGATTGTCGCCAATACTGCCAACACGGGCCGACAAAACCAAAACTCGTGTATCGAGTTTTAGCGCAAACAGTGGCGAAAATGCTTGTAGCCAGAGCATCGGCATCAGAGTATTCGTCTCGAGCACTGTTAAGGCAGACTGCATATCTAAGGCTTCAATACGCTTTTCTGGTTGAACCTTTATTGACCCGGTTTCGGTATGCAATAAGCCTGTTGCGATAATGATATCAACATCGAGTGACGCTACTCGTTTCGCTTGCATGAGCACTTCGGTCACCACATTGGCCATCGAAGGTTTAGAAGAGTCTGCTTCTAAGATAGTAAGTTTGGAATTCTCTGAGAATGAAAGAGCGGCGTTTGATCGGGAAACAGCTATCACTGATACATAGTTTGCATCGGCACAACAATGCTCAACGCATGCCCCACCAATTCCGCCCGACGCACCAATTACTACTGCTATACGTTTCATGCCTTGTCCTCTTTTGAGGTTCGAATGTCGCACTGGCCTGTCGCGCAGCGGCTTCGCCCGGTTAGCATCCAAGACAATCGATAACGATTTCGCGCAAACCAAAGGTAGGCTCGATCAGCAAACCAACGAATCACTGGCCAACGTAAGGCCTGAACCCAAGGCTTTCTATCGACCGTCTTCCACGCCGCTGCCGTCACATCTAGACCCAAGATAATTTGATTGTCGATCTTGCCGTGTAAAATCGTCATAGCTGCCGTTGGGTCTATATCAGGATGTGAAGAAAATGCCTCGCTATGGATGTCGACAAGATTAAGTTTCGCTTTCTCATCATAGGCACGCAAAGCGTTCATCTCCTTAGCACAGAGTGGACAAGTTCCATCATAAAAGACAGTGAGCATGGCATTTCCTTTAACTAACAACTTTCATTATGCGCTAGTTATACGGCTATATGACGCGGTAAGATCTTATCAAGAAATATCGTAACCTTGTCGTGGAAAGTGGACATGCAAAGTACCAAATTCTTGCGTCTCGCGTGCAAGAATAATGCGATCCTCCGACACCATTACAAGCTTGCCAGCAACAGGTACGCAACCATAGTCACTCGGAGCCACATTCACCATTTGACCAAGCTCAAATTCGTTATCGCTTGCTTCCGCTGGCAACGCACGTGGTGTTGAGCTTTTCGCGATAGAGAATGCGTCGTTTTGCGTAATCTCCTGTCGTGTTCCTTCACCCAACTGCGTAACCGCCGTGTACCAACGTATTGTATTTGGTCCTGCTTTTAACTCAGAGCGGGATGCGCTCAAGTGCAACCAAATCGGATGATACACCGCAAAATCTGCAACCGAAGCTGACTCTCCGTTGATCCACTCATTAGAAGCAAGATGCTCTTCTAACTTTGAAAGCAGGCCCGCAATATACCCTTTTGCCCTCTCGTGCGAAGGTGGCTTGGTGGTTCCGCCTTTCATCATACCCGTACGATCTTTTACAAACTTGTATGTGCCCGTAAACCCAAATTCTTTAATCATTGTGCCGATCAGTTTAATCGGTGGTACAGCTGCAACCGCAGAAAAAAACACAGGGCCTTCCGCTTCGACCATTAATGCTTTAGCCGCATCACTCATATTTTCGGGTGATAAATCTGCATTACCAGTTAGGCAAGAAACTTCCTGAGCAATTAAGCCGGTATCGCAGATAAGATCCGCACCAATTTGCGCTACAGGAATACGTCGGTACCCGCCCGTTAATGGGTCTAGATTTGGGCGCGGAGGAATAGGTAGAGAGAGAAGCGATTGCCAAGAGGTATTCATCAAGCCAAACATTAGACGTATTTTTTCTGCATACGGGGACTTGTCATAGTGATGTAAAATAATCGACTCGGTCATTTAATTTCTTCCTTAAGGTCGCACATAGATGATGGTTATTTTTCGATTTATTTGATTACGTGTAACTCACGAGGGAATAGACTAACCTCGTAGAGGATTTTGGCATAGCCTTAATTTGCCAGACCGGCCTATATTAAAACGTAAGATCCTGCCTCATAGATTTGAAAGTACTCAGTGAAAATCGGTAAACGCTTAAGTGCGATAAAACAGCATGCACGGCTGCATCACTATGACCATATATGGGATTGCTGCTGCGATCATGGTTTGTTAGGTATGTCTATAATAGACAGCAGTATTCAGGTGCATTTTGTAGATATCGTTCCAGATATTATCGAATCACTTCAAAACACATTAGAAAAACACTTCCCTATTAACGACAGGTCCGACAGGCATTGGACAACCCATTGTACCGACACGAAGCAGTTGCCACTCAAAAACTATGCAGATCAACGCCATCTTGTAGTGATTGCAGGCGTTGGAGGTGATCTAACTACAGAGCTGGTTGAACAACTAACACAAGCAAACAAAGGCCTATCGATCGACTTTCTTCTTTGCCCTGTGCGCCACTTGCTCGAGCTAAGAACGCGCTTGGCAGAACTCGAATTTAAGATGGTGAAAGAGTCGCTTGTTGAAGAGAATCGGCGTATTTATGAAGTGATGCTCATCAGCCAATCTGGACGCCATACCAGTGATTATCCAGCAATCAGTCATATCGGAGAGCAGATATGGCACTATGATTCAGAAGAAGAAAAACGGATCGCACTGAGGTACGCAAACCAAACGATCAAATACTATGAGAACAAGAATAAAAGCGCTCAAGCAGATGAACCGCTTAAGCACTTTAAACAGATCAAAACACGTTTGTGTTCGTAACTAGGACACTACTCCCATGCAGGAAATGGGTCTTCTAGCTCTGCCCAAAAGTCTTTGCCTTTTAACAGGTCATCTTCTGACAATAAGCAAGCATCTAAGGCATCAGTCATGGCCTGCTTATCTAAGCCTTGTCCGATGAACACGAGCTCTTGGCGCATATCACCAAATGGTTCTTCCCACATTTTTTCGATAGAAGCTAAATACTCTTCATCTTGCGGCCAGTTTTCTTTTGGCACAGCTTTCCAGAACATGCCCGCAAAACCATAACGCGCCATTCCGCCTGCTTGACTCCACTGTCCTGCAAACTGAGGTCGGGTCGCCAACCAGAAGAAACCTTTGGAACGAATTAAGTTTCCATACTGTTGAGTGTGGTGCAGAAAGTCGAAAAATTTCTTTGGATGAAAGGGTCTTCGAGCTTCATAGCTAAAACTACTAATGCCGTATTCTTCTGTCTCTGGAACATGCTCGCCGCGCATTTCTTTCAACCAACCGGGCGCCTGCTGTGCGCGCTCGAAGTCGAACAAGTTGGTATCAAGCACTTCGTTAATATCGACGTTGCCATGTGCGATCGGAATAATTTTCGCCTCGGTATTCAGGGACTTAAGAATCGCCCTTAAACGCTCCATATCCGTTTCTTCTACCAAATCCGTTTTGCTAATCAATAGCACGTCGGCAAATTCGATTTGATCAATCAACAAATCGGTTACGCTGCGCTCATCTTCTTCGCCAAGATGTTCGCCCGTTTCTTGTAAGGATCTTGCTTCGTCATAATCATTTAAGAAGTTCAGCGCATCCACAACCGTTACCATGGTATCCAGCTTTGCAACATCAGACAGTGAAACGCCATCTTCATCGGCAAAAGTGAAGGTCTCTGCAACGGGTAGCGGTTCTGAAATACCCGTTGATTCGATCACCAGATAATCAAAGCGCCCTTCTTTCGCTAGGTTATTCACTTCAACAAGAAGGTCTTCGCGCAAGGTACAACAGATACAGCCATTGCTCATTTCGACCAGTTTTTCTTCTTGATGACTTAGACTCACCTCATTTTGCACCATCGATGCATCGATGTTGATTTCACTCATATCATTCACGATCACCGCGACACGCTTGCCCTCGCGATTGTTCAGTATATGACTTAAAACAGTGGTTTTTCCTGCACCTAGAAAACCAGACAGGACGGTTACGGGTAATCGATTCATCAGTATCTCATTGCTTAATTAACGGTCGTACAGATATGTTACAACATATCATTTATTTCAAAAAGAAGATGTGAATACAAAAAAAATTGATAATCAGACATAAAAAAAGGCCCAGAA
>NZ_LWFI01000817.1:0-273 GCF_001635735.1 Oleiphilus sp. HI0067 | reverse complement strand
CAATTACCGGTACTGAGAAATTCATGTACCAAAACATCACCATATCACCGCTAGTTTCTTTGGACGGAAGCGTCAATCAAGCTGTAATCATTATTTACGATGTCACCGACATCGTAGCGAACCGTAAAGCTCTTGAAAAAGCCAACGATGAATTACAGATGCTTAGCCGCACAGATCGACTGACAGAACTCTACAATCGTGGCTATTGGGAAGAATGCCTTGTTCGAGAGTACGCCCGTTACACGCGTTATAAAACTGAATGTTCCGTTGTCA
>NZ_LWFI01000816.1:0-236 GCF_001635735.1 Oleiphilus sp. HI0067 | reverse complement strand
CGGGAAGACTCACCCACTCGTATCTGCGCTGCTTGAGCCTGTAAGTCATGGAATGTGGCCTTGGGTAATTCGATTAATCAATAGCACGCCCTCTTCGTCTTACGGGCAGATGTTCTTCGGCAAACTAAACCCACGAAAGAAAAAGTTATTACACAAGCTATTTACGGCAACAAAAGACCATCTCACTATTGTTCGTAACATTGAAAACTTATTCGCATGGATGGATAAAGCCGACT
>NZ_LWFI01000815.1:0-351 GCF_001635735.1 Oleiphilus sp. HI0067 | reverse complement strand
AGTATTTATTTTGAACCTGCTGAATCAAACCAAGAGGAGAATGCATAAATGGAAATGCTCGTTCTTAGCTTCACCATATTCATCTTGGCCTTATTCGTTGGCGTCGAGTTGATAAACAAAGTACCGCCAACCTTGCACACACCTCTGATGAGCGGCACCAACGCGATCTCTGGCATCGTTATCGTCGGTGCAATTGTTAGTGCTGGTACAAATCACTTGTCTCCCACTGTTGCAAGTGTTCTTGGTTTTATTGCTGTTACTCTCGCAAGCATCAACATCGTTGCAGGCTTCATGGTGACAGATCGTATGCTCAACATGTTTAAGCAAAAGGGCTAATGATGTTTGCTTTAG
>NZ_LWFI01000814.1:0-598 GCF_001635735.1 Oleiphilus sp. HI0067 | reverse complement strand
TTTCAAGGTCTAATTTTTCTAGTCAATGACTAGCCAACAATCTTAAGTGGCACTGCCAAATCTTCAGAAGGTGGTGCGAAAGAAGTTAGGTTAATACCGTCAACCGCTTCTTTGTACTCTTCCAAAGTTGGGAAACGACCAAGAATCGTTGAAAGAACAACCATTGGCGTTGAGCCTAGTAGTGATTCACCTTTCTTCTCAGCAGAGTCTTCTACTACACGGCCTTGGAATAGACGCGTAGAAGTTGCTAGCACAGTATCACCTGCTTCTGCTTTCTCTTGGTTACCCATACATAAGTTACATCCAGGACGCTCAAGGTAAAGGATGTTTTCGTACTTAGTACGTGCTGCTTCTTTTGGATTGTCGTCGTCAAACGTGAAACCAGCGTACTTAGCTAGGATGTCCCAGTCGCCTTCTGCTTTTAGTTCATCAACGATGTTGTACGTTGGTGGCGCAACAACAAGTGGTGCGTTAAACGTAATAGGACCTTTCTTCTCAAGGTTACGAAGCATTGCTGCGATGATTTGCATGTCACCTTTGTGAACCATACAAGAACCAATGAAGCCAAGGTCAACCTGGCGGCCATCGTAGTAAGAAG
>NZ_LWFI01000813.1:0-635 GCF_001635735.1 Oleiphilus sp. HI0067 | reverse complement strand
TTATGCTGAGCATCAAGCACTAAGTTTTTAAGAGATTCTCGGACTGACTTCGCAACATCTTGCCCGCCTGAAATCTGCATTAATCCTTGTTGAATAAACGGAACGTATTTCTTAGCCTCAAATCCACTCTCGGGCTTTCGGCCAAATTGAATCAACGCATTTAAGGCTTGAAAGCCATTTTTTACTTGGTCGCTATCAATGCCATGCTTAACAGCTTCTAACTGCAAAAAGTCTAACCAACCCGAATTCAGCATTTCTTCGACAGCAACAGGTACGTCCCCATCAAGGAGATACACTATGCGTTGTTCTAATTCAGCACGAATATCTTCTAATCGATGTGCATTATCCGCTGCCGTAGCAACCCGCTCTACATTTTTCAGATACTGAGAATGCTGCTTGACCATTAGCGCATCGAGTTCAGTTTTAACCTCATCAATAACGCCCGGGGTTTCATTTAACTCCGTATTAATTCGTTCAAGCAACGCTG
Organism: Oleiphilus sp. HI0067; assembly: GCF_001635735.1. Lineage (NCBI taxonomy): Bacteria > Pseudomonadati > Pseudomonadota > Gammaproteobacteria > Oceanospirillales > Oleiphilaceae > Oleiphilus > Oleiphilus sp. HI0067. Next base: position 148 of record NZ_LWFI01000813.1, on the reverse strand, counting down.
AAATTTTTTGATGCCCTACACGTCCCAAACGATTGCCTTGTGCACCGAGTTTGGCAATACGATTAAGCACATCACGAAGAGGGCTATTTTGATCTTCAAAGAAAGTATCGTTTTCCAAAAGTTGGCGTAAAACTGGTATTTCTAATCG
>NZ_LWFI01000812.1:0-376 GCF_001635735.1 Oleiphilus sp. HI0067 | reverse complement strand
GCGTGCAAGGCTATTTAGGAATTCATCTGGAGATTCAGTGGCGATTATAATTTGCGCCAAAAAGGTTTTGTCTTCGATGAGGTCAAATAGGCTAAGGCCTAAAGATTCACTGAGCTTTGTTAAATGTTCAACCGCAGCGGGTTTGTCCGCATTGTTTAACTTCGCGTAGAGTACAATAACGCGCGCTGGATCGCTTGTTTTACTCAGTGCTGCTTGTCTTACAGAAGGGTTTTCATCATTTAAGAGCAGAGATTCGATAATCTCACGTTGCTCATTGTTATTTGGATCAAGTTGCTGCAGAGCTTCTAATCGAACTTCGGCAGATTTGTTTTGCCATTTTGGTTTAAAAAGCTTGGATAAGAAATTAGCCATGTCG
>NZ_LWFI01000811.1:0-438 GCF_001635735.1 Oleiphilus sp. HI0067 | reverse complement strand
TCCTAGTCTTCTGGTGTTCTTTGCGAGCTATAGCTTGTGGATGGTGCGAAAAGCACTTCGTTTACATGCTTGGCTCTATCCAACTAAAAAGCCAAAAGAAGTGCCTGAAAGTTATGGTTTATGGGGAGACCTTTTTGAAGGTTTGTATTACACCCAATTGCAAAATAAAAAGGCACGTAAGCGCTTAAGCAAAATGATTAAGCGTGTTCGTAATTCGGCGAATGCTCTGAAAGATGCCGTTGTGATGACCAACGAAATGGGGCAAATGGATTGGTGGAATGAAGCCGCAACGCGATTATTTGGCTTTGATGATGATAAAGATCAGGCTCAACTTGTTACAAATTTAGTAAGAGATCCTGAATTTAAAGCCTATTTTGACGCAAAGAAATATGATGACGCTTTAGAAATCACATCCCCGACTGATCCCAATCTCATTAT
>NZ_LWFI01000810.1:0-398 GCF_001635735.1 Oleiphilus sp. HI0067 | reverse complement strand
CTCTCAGCACAACTTAATGTCTTTCCCAGGCGGTAACACGTCTAACCAAATGGGCGGTTGGTTCCAGAAGGAAATCAAAACGCTAGATGACCTTCAAGGTCTTAAAATGCGTATCCCAGGTTTTGCTGGTGAAGTGCTTGCAAAGCTCGGTGCGAAACCGACGAATATCCCACCGGGAGAGCTCTATACAGCACTTGAACGAGGCACTATTGATGCGCTTGAGTGGGTAGGTCCATCTCTCGATTTGCGCATGGGCTTCCATAAAATCGCACCTTACTATTATACCGGTTGGCATGAGCCTGGTGCTGAATTGCAGTTCTTAGTGAATCGTAAAACTTTTGAAGGTTTGCCGGCAGACCTGCAAGAAATATTGCGTATCGCCATGCGTACAGCAGCCT
>NZ_LWFI01000809.1:0-1194 GCF_001635735.1 Oleiphilus sp. HI0067 | reverse complement strand
TCACGTACCCCAAGCGCTTGATCGTTTTTGTGCTTTTTATACAATAGCGCGTCCTTAGTTCGTGCAGTTAATAAGAGAATTCTTTCATGTCTAAAGAACCTGGCTTTTTAAAAAAAGCACTTTGGTCCGTTCGTCATGGCATTGAGCAAACATTGTTTTCAGACAATTTTGTTATTGCAGATTTGAGCCCCTATGATGTCGTACATTCCGATGGAATTATGTCTGTTCGCCATTATCAGCCCTTAGATGAGTCTAAAATTGAAGTGGCCGGAGAGCAGATTGATGTGGAAGATGACGCGACACGTGCGGCGAATATTCCAGTATTGCTTGTGCCGCCACTTGCCGCGACTTCGTTAATATTTGACTTAATGCCGCATAGAAGCGTCGTAAGATACTTTTTAGCTAGAGGTTTTGATGTATATCTCGTTGACTGGGGAGATGTTACGGCTGATCACTCTGATTTGTCGCTCGAATCTTACGTCATGGGGTGGATGCCTCAGATCGTTGATTCGGTAGTCTCGCACTCAAAGTCTAATGAGTTGTCTATTTTCTCCTACTGCATGGGTGGATTGTTATCATTGATGTATCTAGCTACATCAGGCGATGATCGTGTTAGAAATCTCGTGACTGTTGCGAGCCCGGTTGACATGCACCAGAGTGGTATTACGGGGAAGTTTTTATCTGTCGTGTATAAGCCAGCGCAGGCTATATCCAGTATCTTGAATGTCTCTGTATTGGATATGCCGGCTAAAATGTTCCACGTACCTGGTTGGGTTTCGTCGGTCACTTTTAAGCTTACGAACCCTATTGGTAGTGTCATTAATTCATACGAGAAATTCTTGAATCTCTGGGACAGGGAATACTTAGAAGAAAGCCTCACAATGAGTAAGTGGTTTGATGACATGGTTGATTATCCTGGTGAAACGATCAAAGACATGGCTGTTCACATGATGATTGATAATCGTATTGCAAAAGGTGAAATGCGGATTGGTAAAGCTAAGGCGCACTTTAAAAAGATTAAGTGCTCTATTCTAGCGTTTGCCGGTGAGAGCGATAATATCGTTAGCGTGAAAGCTGCGCATAAAATTCTTGATATCGTGTCCTCCACAGATAAAGAATTTTGCGTTGTGCCAGGCGGGCATGCTGGGGTGTTTGCAGGTGCATCTGCGCCATCACATACATGGGCGATCAGTG
>NZ_LWFI01000808.1:0-363 GCF_001635735.1 Oleiphilus sp. HI0067 | reverse complement strand
TGAATGCTTGAAGTAAGACAAAGAGCCCAAGCATAGAAGAGACAAGTAAAGTATCGCCGAGTTATCCGATAGGAAAGAAAGAAACTGACATGCTTATAACTTTCATTCGCGTATAAAAAAACCGGATCGCCAAAACGATCCGGTTTTTTTATCTTTGGCTACGTGTTAACGACGCGCTGAGCGACGCAATGCAGCAGGTGTAAAGTCTTTGCTTGCAAAGGTCTTGTCGAAGTTATAGCGGCTTGGCTCCTCGTTGACCATACCATTCGCTATGTAACGACCAGATAATAAGTCGTGTACAGACTCAATAGTAGTGAGCGTAATGCTGCGATCATAGAAAGGCTTACTATGCGCTTCGGCATG
>NZ_LWFI01000807.1:0-300 GCF_001635735.1 Oleiphilus sp. HI0067 | reverse complement strand
CCACTTTATCGTTGAAGAAACTGAAGGAAGAAGGTAAGAAATTTTCTTGTCTCACCAGTTACGATGCGTGTTTTTCTGCCTTATCGAATGAGGCAGGAATCGATGTACTGTTGATCGGTGACTCTTTGGGCATGGTGCTTCAAGGCAACGACAGCACGCTTCCTGTTACCATGGATGATATGCTTTACCACACCGCTTGTGTGAAAAGTGGCAATTCCCGCAGCTTGATCATGGCTGACCTACCCTTCAATGCAAATAACAGCATCGAACAGACGATTCATAATGCAGGTCTGTTAATGC
>NZ_LWFI01000806.1:0-290 GCF_001635735.1 Oleiphilus sp. HI0067 | reverse complement strand
AATGCCTTTACTAGCAGTGATTGGACGGCTTATCCTTTCGCGAGTAAGAACAAAAAAGACTTTAATAACCTCTTAGATGTGTATCTAGATGCGGTCTTTTTCTCGCGCTTGGACGAGATGGACTTTCTTCAAGAAGGGCATCGCGTAGAATTTGAAGAGGAAGGTAACGCAGATTCGCCATTGGTCTATAAAGGTGTTGTGTATAACGAGATGAAAGGCGCAATGAGTTCGCCGGTGAGCCAACTTTGGCAGACACTCACTCGTTATGTGTTTCCAACTTCGACTTACCA
>NZ_LWFI01000805.1:0-275 GCF_001635735.1 Oleiphilus sp. HI0067 | reverse complement strand
CGCAATTGATGTCGCATTCGCGCCCGTAGAGGTATGAAGCCGCTCAACAAAAGAAATGCCCATGTGGTTGACCATATCATTGGCGACCTGCGTTGCGACAATCTCACTGTGTAACTGGTGCTGGCTAATCTGCTCGCCGAACTTCTTATTCAAGCGCGAGGGAAATACATTGAATACTTCTTTTGCAACGTAAGCATCTGATGTGAAACATGAATCGTTTAGCAGCTCTTTGAGATCACCTTTCACATACGAAATGAGCACTGCTAGCTCAGGGC
>NZ_LWFI01000804.1:0-965 GCF_001635735.1 Oleiphilus sp. HI0067 | reverse complement strand
TTTTACCCGTACCAGGCTGACCGACCATCAAGACACCGCGCGGAATTTTACCACCTAAGCGCTGGAATTTGCTTGGGTCACGCAAAAATTCCACAAGTTCTTTCACGTCTTCTTTGGCTTCATCAACACCCGCCACATCAGCAAATGTCGTTTTAATTTGATCTTCACTCATCAGTCGCGCTTTGCTCTTACCAAACGACATCGGCCCTTTGCCACCGCCGCCACCTTGCATCTGGCGCATGAAAAACATGAAGACGAGAATAATCACGAGAATTGGAAATGAGGCGACTAACAGCTGCGACCAGATACTTTGCTTCTCTGGTTCCTTACCGATCACCGTAACGTTATTGTTAATCAACTCATCCATTAGCTTTGGATCTTCGACCATTGGTCGAACGGTTGAATAACGACGGTTGTCTGAAGTTTCGACTTCAAAACGCAATCCATCAATTTCAACTTGGCGGACCTGCCCACTCTGAACAAGCTCAATAAACTGTGAATAGTTCATTGCTTGCGTTTTTTGCTGTGCACTGAAGTTGTTAAACACCGTCAGCAACACAGCTGCGATCACCAACCAAAGTACCAGATTCTTGACCATATCGTTCAAGAGAAACCCCTCTCAATTACAAAGTGATGTGTGTATTACGACTTAAAATATACAAGTAGATTCTTAAATTAGCTATTTAACGATCTTATATAATTTTTAAGCTTTCCAAGCTCTAGCCCTTAAAACCAATACCTATTTGGTACACCTCACGCGAACGTGCACGCGAAGCATCAGGCTTACGGGAATAGACCTTAGTAAACATTGTGCGCATTTGCTTAAGAAGTTCATCAAAACCTTCTCCTTGAAAAACCTTCGCGACAAAATTACCGCCCGGTTTCAAGGTGTGGTTAGCCATATCCAAAGCAAGCTCCACTAAATACATTGCGGATGGAATATCCACCGCTGCGTTACCACTCAT
>NZ_LWFI01000803.1:0-310 GCF_001635735.1 Oleiphilus sp. HI0067 | reverse complement strand
CAGTTTATTTCTTATTACCACCCAGCAGATTTTATCAAGGCGGTTCACGAAGCGTATTTACGTGAAGAGTCGCAGGCTGCTAAAGATGCTATGGCTCAGATTCTTATTAATTCGCGCATGTGTGCTGAAGGTAAGCGTCCAATCTGTCAAGACACTGGCATTGTAACGGTCTTCGTGAAAGTAGGTATGAATGTTCAGTGGGATGCTCAAATGAGTTTGAGTGACATGATCAACGAAGGTGTGCGTCGTGCTTATACACATCCAGACAATGTTCTTCGTGCATCTATTTTGGCTGACCCAGCTGGCGCGC
>NZ_LWFI01000802.1:0-318 GCF_001635735.1 Oleiphilus sp. HI0067 | reverse complement strand
CGCTCTGTGTTGCCATCATTGATCATGATTGGCTTGTTGCCATCGCACTGAACCACTTCACCGAAAGGCGCAAATGCCTCAGCTGTAAGTGGCTTAGGTGTGAGTTTGTAAGTCGCCATGCGCTTAGCTGCCTCGGTACGTAGAGATGCCGTAAGCAGAAACTAGAAGTGGCACGTGGTAGTGCTCTTCAGGCTTCTCGATACGGAAGTCAAAGTTTACGCTTGGGTAGAAACAGGTTTTGCCTTGCTTCTCGAAGTAGCTATCCGTATCGAAAACGATGCGGTAGATGCCTTTTTCACGGTCTTGGCCTTCGAGCCA
>NZ_LWFI01000801.1:0-617 GCF_001635735.1 Oleiphilus sp. HI0067 | reverse complement strand
GTCTAATAGTTCACGCTTCTATCCCTCGTTCATTGTTCTTACTTGGTGCATTTTGTACCATGCCAAAAGCCTATTTCTCCATGATTGGAGAAGTTTTTTATGTAAGTGAATGGACCATACTTTCCTCATGCTTCTAAGCTTTACCAGCGTTAAAAAAATTAGTCTTATCTCATGTTTATCTTTTGTGCTTGCTGCATGTGGTAGTGGGAGTTCTGACGTTGTTCCACTAAGTGATGAGGTTGAAGCGCCGGTACGTCAAGCAGATCTTAGCCTTAACGTGAATGTTGTAAAAGGTCCTATGGCCGGGGCAAGAGTAAACTTCTACAAGGTTGATTTAGAAGAGGGGGCTTTTGGCGAACTAACAAATGCTTTCGAGTATTTTATTGATCAGTTATACGATTGGGGTGTTCGTTATAACGATGGAAATATTGAGTTTACGACGCTATCTGACGGAGAGGTATATAGTTTACTGCAGCAGCTAGCGGCTCGTGATGCTTTAGTTGGTGAGATACATCAGTTGGTTTCTAATGTTAATGCGGCTAATTCTGTCGTGGATGAAGAAACGATCCTTAATGATTTCATTAGTAACGAGACTAATGCGTATCACAGACAGTACG
>NZ_LWFI01000800.1:0-677 GCF_001635735.1 Oleiphilus sp. HI0067 | reverse complement strand
TGGTGAAAAACTCTACGTTGGCAACAGCCATTGGTTACCCTGATTTGTTTACAGTCTTCGTAGGCACATCGCTTAATCAGACAGGACAAGCTATAGAGATTGTATTTATGACGATGGCCGTTTATTTCGTTATTAATATGACTATCTCATTCTTAATGAATCGGTTTAACGCTAGCGTTGCGTTAGTCGAACGTAAATAGGAGAGGGTGATATGAGAGTTTTTAAACCGCAAGAAGCTCAGCCAGCTCCAGAGGAGACTATGGGCGTAGCTGCTTGGATTAGAGCTAACTTGTTTTCTAATGTTCCAAATTCCATCGCTACGATCGTTATTCTAGGCTTATTGGCGAGCGTTTTACCTGGCTTAATTGATTGGTTATTCATTCAAGCAAATTGGTCCGGCAACACACAGGCTGATTGTACAAATGATAATGGGGCTTGTTGGGTATTCGTTTCTGCTTGGATGCAGCAATTCTTATATGGAAGTTATCCTATAGAAGAACTGTGGCGAGTAAATACAGGTTTAGTAGCATTGATCTTGGTTATTGCTGCGCCATACGCATTGCCTAAACATCTGCGTAATACTGTGGGTGTACCATTATTTTTGGCTTATCCGTTTATTTGTGCGGCCTTATTAGATGGTCGGCTCTTTGGATTAGAATTTGTAAGCACAGATTATT
>NZ_LWFI01000799.1:0-530 GCF_001635735.1 Oleiphilus sp. HI0067 | reverse complement strand
CCTTAACCTTTCGTCAGTTTTAGAGAATTATTTTAATTCAGTGCTATTCCCTAATATTAAGAAAATAAATAAGCGACCATACTAATGCTTACGATTTTGTTTATCATCACACTCGCTTTTGTAACCACACTGGTTGTTAAAGTACGCGCCTTATATAAAGCAGACCTGCAAACTAATGACAATAGTTGCCACAAAGAGACACGTACACGACATAGAGAATGGATGCGCGCTAACCGTGTAATGATGAGGAATAATGACGAAACAATTCTCGAATACATCAACTCATTGCTCGACGACAAAAACACCGGACTTAGCCGTAGTTATGCGGCAGCAAATTACAAAGAAAGCATCTCCCAAAAAACATCTTCTAAACCATACCCAACAAGCCCACTAAAATCGCTAACAGACGACACGAAAGATTGGATAATTGTTGAGGAAGATAAAATTCCAGAACTCGTTGAGATAAGAAAACTCCCGCATTCGTATCTTACTGATCAGCCTAGAATTGATAAGCCTCTATCTGTTAATGA
>NZ_LWFI01000798.1:0-272 GCF_001635735.1 Oleiphilus sp. HI0067 | reverse complement strand
TAAGGCATTACGCTTTTTAGACAATAAAAATAAAAATCGGAAAGTGTCGTTAGGGAATTCAACTCCTATTCTTTCCCCCCCGCAAATAAATATAAAAAAACACATACGACAGGTGATTAAAATGAAAAAGCCCTTACTGCACTCGGAATGTGTGCTGCGGTAGCTTTGTCTCCGCAAATGGCTAGTGCGACTGGTTCAGGCTCTGTTCCTATTCTAGACTTTGCAGGCGGCTTATTAGGCGCTCCAAACTTCCCAGATTCAGAGAACTACAC
>NZ_LWFI01000797.1:0-438 GCF_001635735.1 Oleiphilus sp. HI0067 | reverse complement strand
CAAACCTGAGCTAGCTTTGAACGACCTAAAATTTCATCCCTAGACCAATGAAGTAACCGCTCTCGAAGGTGCGATCGCCAGCATCTTTGATACCTGCATTCAAATACTGGTAGCCAAGACTGAGATCAGCACTCTGGATGACTCGATAATTGAGCTGGGCTCGAAAGCGTTTAAATTCATCAGAATCACCGTAAGCAAGAATATCAGGCGCGTAGTGCAGTCGAGTTTCTACTGATAGGCCTGGAGTACTAGGAAGATTGATCCGAACAGCTCCACCAAAAGCAACCGCAGAAGCTTTGAATTCGCCTTCCTTCATATGTGTTGCCTCAAGCCCCAACAGCACAGTAGTTGGCAAATTTGAAACAGCTGTCTGTCCCTGAGTGTGAAGATTAATGTTGCTAATATTGACCGATTCGCTTTCGTCTTTATAAAAATGCT
>NZ_LWFI01000796.1:0-323 GCF_001635735.1 Oleiphilus sp. HI0067 | reverse complement strand
CGTTTCATTAGTGTTTTCGACAAGGTATCTAAGCGAGTTCCTAGAACATTATTGGCGATAATGTTTCGCTCTTCTGTTGTAGTGCTAGCCTCAACCTTGCTCGCATATAAATTCCCTTCCGGATCACAAGACGATACGATAAGTAATTCGACTAACTGACTCAGCAGACAAGCTATGAACACCTCTTCACGCTCGGTTTCATTGAGTCGGGAACACAAAGCACGCGCTTGAAAAGAAGAATGAAGTCCCGTTACCAAACGGTCTGCCACCTGGTCACTCGCATTGTTCATCGAAAACAACTCAAGTACTTTTACGGCCAAGCA
>NZ_LWFI01000795.1:0-500 GCF_001635735.1 Oleiphilus sp. HI0067 | reverse complement strand
TCTGCTTGCTATCTTCTGGTTCAGCATCTCTCACAGACTGCTCTAACTTTATCTTTCCGATGTGTGACAAGAGCACGCCAACCGCTAGACTTTTCATCAAAGGCTTTGTTAACCCAAGGTGTCTTGCAAAAACGAGCGCCCAAATCGATGCGCGAACCACATGCTGATAACCTTGTTGATCTTCATCGTCCATTTTTGCCAACCAGATAAGCGCGTCTGGATTGCGAACGACACTCACGACCATGCTCACTGCAAGCTTTTGCGTATCTTGGACGCTTACTTGCTCTCCATTCGCGACACTCTCACAAATGTTTCGAACAGCATCATTTACTTGTTGATGTAATCGTTTTACGCGCGCCGCTTCTTTCTGAATACTTACTTCAGACTTATAACTTTCTGGCGATTTGATAACCACTTCAGGAAGTTCCAGCGTAGCTTGCCCGCTTTTCTTTACACCGGAAGATGATGCCTTACTAGGATTAAATGCAGCGTGCTCTGCA
>NZ_LWFI01000794.1:0-396 GCF_001635735.1 Oleiphilus sp. HI0067 | reverse complement strand
CTGCGCTCAGTGCATCACGGAATTCGGCGTTCGCGACTGAATATAAATCTTCGGTTTCAGGCGTATCCTCTGAAGTAGATTTTTCTTCGGCGTCAACGGGTGTCTGGACATCGCCTGCGCTTGTGACGCTAGAGTCCGCATAAGACAAAGGGGCAATCAGATGAAGGCTAATAAGAATAAGGAATATAAAGCTGTGTATGTACAAGAGAACACCTAAAAAGCTTACTCGTTTCTGCGTAAAGCGTAGCTCATCTTTTTTGTGACGCGAAATCTCACAAAAATTATCTGTACTTTTGTTTCAAACACTATACTGTGCGCCTCTGTATTACATTGCGTTAGGTAGTTTTTGACGATGCTGAAGTTGGTTCGAATTATTTTGTTTTCGCTGTATTTTGT
>NZ_LWFI01000793.1:0-3417 GCF_001635735.1 Oleiphilus sp. HI0067 | reverse complement strand
AGTTTGAATTATAGAATTAAGAGATGATTAGACGTTTATGTATCAAAAATTCTTTGGAAGCCTAGAGCACAAAAGAGATGGCGATAAAGTTGAACTGAAGGCTGTGCTAGAGAATCTAGCTTTCAACGAAGACGGTTTAGTACCGGTGATCACTCAAGATGCATCAACAAAAAATGTATTGATGATGGCCTGGATGAACAAAGAGGCGATTGAAAAAACGCTTGAGACGCGGAAGGTCACATACTGGTCGCGCAGTCGACAATCATTTTGGGTAAAAGGGGAGTCGAGCGGACATACCCAAGCACTGTGTGAAATGTATTTTGACTGCGATGGCGACAGCATTTTATGTATTGCTGAGCAAGTTGGGCCTGCTTGTCACACTCTCAGACCCAACTGTTTTTACTTAAAAGCCGATCAAGAATCGCAAGTTGTACATGTAATAGGAGATGGTTATCAATCATGACCACAACACTCATTAAGAATGCCTTGGTGGTAAATGAAGGGAAAGCTGAAGAGCTTGATGTGCGTATTAAAGATGATCGCATAGCGGCCATTTCAAGCAACCTGACTGCTTCGAATAATGACAAAGTCATTGATGCGCATGGCTTCTGGCTTTTGCCGGGAATGATCGATGATCAAGTTCATTTTCGTGAGCCGGGTTTAACGCATAAGGGAAGTATTAAAACTGAATCACGAGCCGCTGTGGCGGGCGGTATTACAAGCTATATGGAAATGCCGAATGTTAGCCCGGCCACTACGACCATAGAGGCCTTGCAAGACAAGCATGATATTGCAATGAGAAACTCGCTCGCTAATTACTCCTTTTACCTAGGTGCGACCGAAGACAACTTAGAGCAAATTAAACGTGTAGACCCCAAGACCACCTGTGGCGTTAAGGTGTTTATGGGGGCATCGACAGGTAGCTTACTTGTTGAGGATCAAAATGCATTAGATGCTATTTTTCGTGAATGCCCCGTGCTTATTGCCACGCATTGCGAAAGAGGGCCTGTCATGGATCGAAACCTAAAGAGAATCGAAGATTTGGGGCGTGAAATTACGATTCATGACCATCCAATTATTAGAGATGATGAAGCCTGTTATGCCTCTTCATCTTATGCCGTTGGATTGGCGAAGAAGTTTGGCTCGCAGTTAAATGTTTTGCATATCACAACAGAGAAAGAGCTTAGTCTCTTTGCGTCAGGCCCAGTCGAAACGAAACACATTACTGCCGAGGCTTGCGTTCATCATCTTTGGTTTAGCGAAGAGGATTATGCTCAGAAAGGTAACCTAATAAAGTGTAATCCAGCAATTAAGAAGGCTAGTGATCGAAACGCCATATTGCGGGCTTTGCGTGATGATGTGATTGATATTATTGCAACCGATCATGCGCCGCATACCTTTGATGAAAAAAACGTACCTTATATGCAAGCGCCTGCGGGCCTGCCATTGGTTCAGCATGCACTGCTGAGTTTAATTGAGCATGTTAGAAACGATCGTTTATCAATTGAACAGGTCGTGCAAAAAGCTGCGCATAATCCTGCCATTCGATATGGTGTGCAAGAAAGAGGTTTTATCCGAGAAGGCTATTTTGCGGATCTAGTGCTGGTGTCTCCTAACCAAGTTACGCCAGTTAGTCATGACAATGTGTTGTACCGTTGTGAGTGGACACCATTTGATGGGACAACATTCTCATCACGAATTCAGTCAACTTGGGTCAATGGAAATCTTGTGTTTGATAGCGATCAAGTGATTGATACCCACACGGCTTCAGCCTTGATATTTAATCGTCCAAATTAGGAGATTTATGAGTTCCCAAAAGCAGTTACCTGATGTTGCGTCGAATGCAAAAGTAGAGCGCGCCGCGACATTACGATGGGTAGGGATGGAAGCGATAGCAATACCTTTGTTTGTGAGAGCGCAGGGCGCTTTGCTTCAGGTGAGTGCCAGTGCCGACTTATATGTCAGTCTTGATGCGGCTGAGGCAAAAGGTATCCATATGTCGCGCTTGCACTTAGCCTTAAATCGCGATTTAGGTAATCAAGCGCTCACGCTAGAAACGCTTCAGGCATTGTTGTCGCAAATGCAGCGATCTCAGGAAGGTATTAGTAAGAATGCGAAACTTGCTTTGTCATTTGATTTAGTGCTTAACAAGCCAGCAATGCTGAGCGGTGAACAAGGGTTTCAGCGTTACCCGATTCGTATTGAGTCAGTTTTGCGTGACAACGAATTTAGCACACAGGTGGATGTGGAAGTGCCTTATTCGAGTACTTGTCCCTGTTCCGCATCATTGTCTAGACAGCTTTATAGCGAAGCGTTTGATCAGCGCTTTGGTGAAGAGTCGATTCCAAAAGATCAGATCCTTCAATGGATACTTCAAGAGGCAGGTTCGGTAGCAACACCACATAGTCAGCGTTCTTACGCGTACATTAAATTGATCTTAGCTCCCAATGAATGGTTCGAGTTTGATGAGCTAATTTTTGATGTTGAAAAAGCGATTGGTACGCCTGTTCAAACGGCGGTCAAACGTCAAGACGAGCAGGCATTTGCCAAACTTAATGCAGATAACTTGATGTTTTGTGAGGACGCAGCGAGACGCTTAAAAGACAGCTTAGAGCATATGAATGGCGTGGTGGATTATTGGTTCAAGGTTGAACATCAAGAAAGCTTGCATGCACACAATGCTGTAGCGATCGATTATAAATTTAGCGAATGAAAAGCGCCCCAAGAAAAACGAGGAAATAGAGAATGATGGAAGATGTGATCCCAAGAAATTACGAAGAATGGGAGCATTGCATTACGGTGGAGTGCGGCATCCCGCTGTCTATAGAGTTTATTGAAGAGAGAATCACTGCTTTGCAGGACATACGAGACTTTAAGACAAAGCAATTCTTAGACTTGTATGGTGAAAGATATCTTAATCAAGTACTTGTATGGTTTTCGCAAGCGAAAACAGCGCTGCAGACTAATTCATGATTTAAAGCTTAAGGAAGGTAAGTATGAAAAGCCTAGATACAGATGCTCTCTTTAATGAGTGGAATGCTGCACTAAAGACTCAAGATGCAGAAAGAGTGGTTGCTCTATATTCCCAAAGCGCTATTTTGTTGCCTACGTTGTCAAATCAAGTTTGTAGGAGTCCTCAAGAGATAAAAGATTACTTTTCGCAGTTTCTCAAGCTAAGGCCTCAAGGTAGAATTGTAGAAGCTGATTCGCGTCGATTCGGAGAAATTGCCATTAATTCTGGTGTTTATACTTTCGAGTTTGAAGAAGAGACTCTCGTAAGTGCACGATTTACTTTTGTTTATCACTGGGATGGTGAAAATTGGAAGATAATCGAGCATCATTCGTCGCGTTTCCCAGAATAGAGTATTAGCCTCAGGTAATAGTATTTATGACGAATTCAACAAACACTGTGTCGAA
>NZ_LWFI01000792.1:0-258 GCF_001635735.1 Oleiphilus sp. HI0067 | reverse complement strand
CAGGCGGAGTAAATGTTTGGGTATTACCCAGCACAGAACTTGGCATTAGCGTGATATTTCTCCACGCAGCATACGTTGTTATAGAGTCCGCTGTCATCGTATGGATGTCTATCGATCTTAAAAAAGAATTCCTCGCATCTATAGAACTTAGCACCACAACACGCGCGATCGTAAAGGAAGATAAAATTGACCTTTCGATTCGTACCAGTCGTAGCAACAAGCTCCTGCAAGATTTTGATCACTACACCGAAACGGTCT
>NZ_LWFI01000791.1:0-2023 GCF_001635735.1 Oleiphilus sp. HI0067 | reverse complement strand
AAAGCGCTATAGCCGAATCCTCATCGCCCTCAACGTCTTCAACAGTCAATGTTGGTGTATCAGCTACTGGATCTATATAGATAGTGTGGAGCAACGTTTGCTGTACTTCACTTGTTAGTCCCGTGTTCGGATCAGTATCAGTCAACGTAAACTCGATGCTCAACACAAAATCATCACTACTGTGCTCAGGCGGAATGATCTCTAGACCTTGCCATTCAGCAGCGGTCAATATCCATGTACCGTAACCGTCATCATAACCTGCAGAGAGCTGCGCGCCTGAGGGCAAATCGCTGATTGCCACTGCACTAATAGCCTCCGATCCGTCAAGATCATCCAGCTGAACAGACATCTGTAGAGGGATAGCATAGTCTTCAAATAACCTTGTAATGTCTCCCTCAATACTCAAGCTATCCACGACCGCGTTAACCTCAACATCCATCGTCGACAAGGTCTCAGACGTACTCACCTCTCCTGTCTCAGGATCGACATCTGCCACGCTCGCCAACACCGATAAGCTGAAGTCTTCGCTATCATGCAACGGTGGCGTAATCGTTAGACCGACCAACTGATCGACACTTAAGGTCCAGCTATTATCACCGTTATCAACGCCAGCTGATAACGTCGCACCCACTGGCACATCGCTGATTACTATCGATTGCACTGACTCAGAACCATCAAGATCCACCAAGCTAGCCATAATATCGAGTGTAATAGCCGTATCTTCATCACCTGTCGCAGGAGTCATCACCAAGGTTGGCGCATCCGCAACAGCATCAACCTGCACCGTAATTTGGTGGCTACTGATCTCGACACTCTGACTCACTCCCTCAGGGTCAACATCTTCGGTCGTCACTTCAACAGTTAAGGTGATATCCTGACTATCATGGAGACTAGGCGTATAACTTAATCCCGCTAACTCTCCAACCGTTAAATGGTATTTTCCATCCGCATCCATGACGCCAGCAGACAGCAAGGCATCAGCCGGCACACCACTAATCACAATGTCTGTGATGCTTTCCGAACCATCCGCGTCAGGTTGACTAATATCAAGATTTAACGCGATCGCTGTATCTTCATCTCCACGTGCTGATGCCACTACGACAGCCTGTTCTGACACGGGCAACACTTCTACATTAAAACTAATCGTGTCACTCACTTGGCTAACGAGGCCTGACTCAGGATCGACATCATTCACCAATGCCGTCGCACTCAAGATAAAATCATCACTACTATGTGCCGGTGCCTGTATGGTTAGACTCGCTAAATCGTCGATATTCACGATCCAAACACCACTACCCTGATCGGCACCCGTTGAGAGCTGCGCGCCCTCCGGAACACCCTCGAAACGCACCGCAGTAATCGACTCAGAACCATCTAGATCGACAAGATCCGCCGTTATATCCAGGCTAATCGGTTCATCTTCGTTTCCGCTAATGTCGTTCGCTTGTAACGTTGGGACATCCGCCACTGGGATAACTGAAACATGATATTGTGCGGTGCTACTCGCTTCCGTAATCACACCACTATCTGGATCTTCATCCTGATGCGTCACCATGACATCCAACGTAAAGTCAGTACTGTCATGCAACGGAGGCGTTAACGTCAGCGCTGCTAGATCCTCAGCCAATACGGTCACTGTATCATCAGCATTGACCGTACCGTGGCTAAACACTGCGCCGTCTGGCACTTGCGAGAACGTAACGCTAACGATACTTTCAGAACCATCTTGATCGACTAAAAGCGCTTGTATATCAATATTGAATGCAGTGTCTTCATTGATATCAACGTAACTATCAAGCAGTGTCGCCGTATCCACGACCGCGTTAACCTCAACATCCATCGTCGACAAGGTCTCAGACGTACTCACCTCTCCTGTCTCAGGATCGACATCTGCCACGCTCGCCAACACCGATAAGCTGAAGTCTTCGCTATCATGCAACGGTGGCGTAATCGTTAGACCGACCAACTGATCGACACTTAAGGTCCAGCTATTATCACCGTTATCAACGCCAGCTGATAACGT
>NZ_LWFI01000790.1:0-382 GCF_001635735.1 Oleiphilus sp. HI0067 | reverse complement strand
GTCGGGGTCTGATTTGACAGGCTTAACCATTACTCCTCCTCCACACAGTAGTGATGATTTTACATTAACCATTACTACATTTATTGATGACATTGATAGCGACACTGGCCTGATTTCTAAAGCTGAGACAAGTGACACGCTGACTGTTGTTGTTAACGAGGTTGCTGACACAGCGATAATTGTCGCTAACGATGTGAATGGAGTAGAGGATAGCGCAATTGCTCTTGATATTTCGGTGGCTGTGACTGCCGGTAGTGACGAAACAATTGCAGACATTATGTTATTGAATGTCCCTCTTGGAGCGCAACTATCCGCTGGCATTGATATGGGTAATGGCGAATGGATACTCACTGCCGATGATTTAGTAGGCTTAACATTTACT
>NZ_LWFI01000789.1:0-586 GCF_001635735.1 Oleiphilus sp. HI0067 | reverse complement strand
GCATGTATATGGCTATTAGAGCGCGATATTAATGCCATCGACGGTGTACTAAATTTTTCGATAAACCACAGTACACACAAAGCCTATATTGAGTGGGAGACACCCTGCCAATTAAGTGAAGTTCTTATTAAGGCTAGAAAACTCGGCTACAACGCTAAGCCTTACAGACATCATGAAGCAAAACTTGCGGCCTTAAGAGAGAAACGTATCACTGTATTTCGGATCGCTGTCGCGGGCATCGCTACGATGCAGAACATGATGTTCTCTATCCCTCTCTATTTGGGAATGTATAACGACCTCGACACGCAACTGATTTCGCTATTTCGATGGGTCAGCANGTTCATGGCCGCGCCAGTTGTTGCCTTTGCTTCACTCCCCTTTTACAGAGCCGCTATTCGCAGTCTCAAATCACGCAAACTAGGCATGGACATGCCTGTTTCATTTGCGATTATTATTGCGTTCTTAGCGAGCAGCTATACAACCATTACTACCGTCCCAACCTTAGAATCAGACGTATATTTTGATTCTGTTTCAATGTTTGCGTTCTTCCTTTTACTGGGTCGGTTCATTGAAATGCAGACACGCC
>NZ_LWFI01000788.1:0-291 GCF_001635735.1 Oleiphilus sp. HI0067 | reverse complement strand
GCCAACAACTCTATATAGGCTGCATTTCAGGCACTAGCATAGACGGCCTTGATATTGCCCTCGTTAAATTCGAGGACAATAAGATCCATACAGTTCAATCTGATTGCATAAAACTACCGGAAAAATTGCGACACGCCTTATCCCAACTCTGTGATTCAAACTCTGATGAAGAGCTAGAGCGTTTTGGTCGAGTAGATCATGAACTGGGGAAGTTCATTGGTAAAAGCACGAACGACTTCCTAACTCGCCTAAACATCAATCCGGAAAGCGTTACGGCTATAGGAAGCCACG
>NZ_LWFI01000787.1:0-346 GCF_001635735.1 Oleiphilus sp. HI0067 | reverse complement strand
TTGTCAGACAGAAAACAAAGGTCACAGTTCCCTAGCTTTCAAATGATATTGCGGACATAAAAAAACCCGAGATGTAGATGTCTCGGGTTTTCAAATCTATGAAGAAGCGATTACTCAGAAAGACCTGAAATATAGCTCGCTACCGCTTCAATTTCACGATCGTTCATACGTGCAGCAATTGAACGCATCACACGCGCATCACCGTCGTTAGCTCGCTCACCGCTACGCCATTTTTTCATTTGCGCAATCGTGTAATCAGCATGCTGACCGCTAAGCGCTGGGAAACCTGCCGCCTCAACACCTTTACCTGAAGGACCGTGACAAGCGATACATGCTGCCATTTTAG
>NZ_LWFI01000786.1:0-246 GCF_001635735.1 Oleiphilus sp. HI0067 | reverse complement strand
CCGCGCAGTGTTACTTTACAACCGATTGGATAGCCTTCACGTACCTTAAAGCCTGCAACTGGCTTGCGTGCTTTAGTGATAACTGGCTTCTGACCAGCAAGCGCTTCTAGATCTGCAACTGCATTCTCTAATAGCTTCTTGTCGTTCAATGCTTCGCCTACACCCATGTTCAAGGTGATCTTTTCAATGCGAGGTACCTGCATAGAGCTCTTGTAGTTGAACTCTTTTTGCAGCGCAGGTACGACT
>NZ_LWFI01000785.1:0-644 GCF_001635735.1 Oleiphilus sp. HI0067 | reverse complement strand
GGTTTCTTCTTGGTTGTTTATCAGCATGTCTAGCTGGCGAGCTTTCTTTTGCCATGCTTGATAACTCTCTTTTACTTCCTTAACAAGCGTTTCATTGCCTGCATAATCATCGAGAAGTACCCGGTGCTTATCTTTGACTAGTAAGCTTTGATGCTCGTGTTGGCTATGTATATCAATTATTTGTTCGCCAAGTGCTTTGATGTCGCTTAATGGGCTTGGCTGACCATTGATATACGCACGAGATCGACCTTCGGCAGTGATAACGCGGCGTAAAATGCATTCGTCTTCATTATCAAGGTCGTGTTGTGTTAACCACTGCTTTGCTGCGCTGATGTGGCGAATATCGAAGCTTGCGCATATTTCTGCTTTGGCTTGTCCGTGCCGCACCATACTTGAGTCGGCTCTATCACCCAGTGTAAGCCCAAGTGCGTCGAGCAATATCGATTTACCTGCACCCGTCTCACCGGTCATGACGGTCATTCCCGAATTGAAGTCAATTTCTAGTTCACTGGCGATTGCGAAGTTACGAATACTGAGTTGGTTAAGCATAGTCGGCGCTTTCAAAATTACTGTATTTATAAACAGTGTAATACTGGCTAAGTAGGATGGCAAAGGTTTGGGAAGAGAAAAAATAGAAAAGTTTG
>NZ_LWFI01000784.1:0-1074 GCF_001635735.1 Oleiphilus sp. HI0067 | reverse complement strand
AAGATGCAGCACTTGAGGTGCTTGCAGCCTCAGTAAAAGCCCCCGGTTTTATCTCGGGAGAGTCCTTAAGTGATATCGAAAATCCTCGTCACCACGTCATTCTTTGCAAGTGGCGTAGTAAATTAGACTGGGATAAATGGTTCGAATCTTCCGAGCGAAAAGAAGCTATGTCTAAGCTTTCGCTGATGCTTGAAAGAGAAGAACACGTCACTCTTCTTGACTCCCGTCATTAAACCCCGCATCAGGGCTGAGGTTTCAGCTTTAGCCCTACAACTGTTCGCTTTTTGTTCATCTTTCTAAAGTTGAACTAAACTCTTGAGCGAAATCAATTTAGCGGCAGATTTGGTTGATTTTGCATAGTGCTACATTTATTCTTCGCGCCATCTAGGTTTTTGCCCTAGATCACAATGGCAAATAAACTAAGTGCTGATTTCCGACCAGCTTCTGAACGCTTTGATTCGAATTAAAGCAAGCCTCGAAAACGCAACTGAATGGATCTTCAATAATGAGCAACGAGATCAACCCAATCACTTACAACTATAAAGTTGTACGACAATTCGCCGTGATGACGGTGGTATGGGGAATTGTCGGCATGGCTGCAGGCGTATTTATCGCCGCTCAATTAGTTTGGCCGGAGTTAAACTTCGACAACCAATACTTGAGTTTTGGCCGTATTCGACCACTGCACACTAACGCGGTCATCTTCGCCTTTGGCGGTTCCGCATTGTTTGCAACATCGTTATACGTTGTACAGAGAACCTGTCAAGCACGTTTGATCTCAGACTCTCTCGCATCATTCGTATTCTGGGGCTGGCAAGCAGTTATTGTTGCAGCAGCAATAACTCTTCCAATGGGCTTCACTAGTACAAAAGAATATGCTGAGCTTGAATGGCCAATTGATATCTTAATTGCACTAGTATGGGTTTCTTACGCGATTTTATTCTTTGGCACTATCACTAAGCGCAAAACCAAACATATTTATGTTGCGAACTGGTTCTACGGTGGCTTCATCCTGACGGTTGCAGTACTCCATATCGGTAACAATTTGGCTATTCCAGTTACCTTTATGAAGTC
>NZ_LWFI01000783.1:0-328 GCF_001635735.1 Oleiphilus sp. HI0067 | reverse complement strand
GGGCGACTTTTTTAAGAATCATATCGATGGAGCGTGGCCTGGCTCACGAGTGGTCAATGAAGAGCTTATTCATAACGCTTATCCAGATCGATATAGTCAGATGACATTTCTCATCTTACTTAACGAAGACTTTGAAGGTGGCGCAACAAGGTTTTTGGTGAACTTAGAAGATTCAACGCAGCCAGCACGAGGAAATGCATCGGTTAAGGAAGTTGATATCCGCACACCTATTGGTGGTGTCCTTTGTTTTCCACACGGGCATCATCCTTTGCATTGTTTACACAGTTCTCAGCCCATCTCTAAAGGAACCAAATATATTATTCGGACC
>NZ_LWFI01000782.1:0-481 GCF_001635735.1 Oleiphilus sp. HI0067 | reverse complement strand
AATGTCTTAGATAGATGGCTAGCGAAGATCCCAAAGTAAGGGAGCGGCCATCTACAGTCGATTAAACAGGCATTAGGTTGTAGATAGGTACTGACTTAAAATAGCCTCAACAGATTTTATACCTGACTCTAAAGCCTCCCTGATTTCTTCCATCGTTATGGCTTCTAAGCCATGTAACCCAGCAGCCCAATTTACACTCACAGCAAGGCAGGCGTAATTTAATTCAAGCTCAATCGCGAGCGACGCTTCAGGCATACCAGTCATGCCGATCATGTCACCACCATCTTGCTTGATTCGCATCACCTCTGCTGCACTTTCGAGACGAGGGCCGTTAGTAGCGGCATACACCCCGCAAGGTAAGATATCGATGTTCTGATCGCGAGCAGCGGTGATTAAACCCTTTCTGATCGACTGTGTGTAAGGTTCAGTAAAGTCGATATGACCAAGTTTACCGTCACTACCATCATATATCGTATGTTCC
>NZ_LWFI01000781.1:0-279 GCF_001635735.1 Oleiphilus sp. HI0067 | reverse complement strand
ACTGACATTGGAAATGCATGCGTCGCCTGTCGCATCAACAAACAACTTGCCTCATTAAGCGAGCCTTTGCAGAGCGGTCAAACGATAGAAATTATTACGGCTCCAGGCGCAAAACCAAGCCCTGCATGGCTAAATATCGTCACCACAGGCAAGGCAAAAAGTAGTATTCGTCACTTTATCAAGCTGAAGCAACACGAAGAAAATCTATCTCTTGGTAAGAGCCTGCTTGAACGCTCAATGAGCAGCATCAACCTAAGCTGGGAAAACATCAGTGAAACC
>NZ_LWFI01000780.1:0-286 GCF_001635735.1 Oleiphilus sp. HI0067 | reverse complement strand
ACGACATTCTGAAGTATTCCTACCTCGTGAGTTGCACCCCGATTTAGCGCCGGATGACGAGATGGCATCGGCAGACGTTCAATTGGTTGGCCGTGATCTAGCCATGGAAGAAATGCCGCATACGCGTTATTTGGAACCATCTTTCTGGACGGCTTCTGATGCTGAACAGGCAGAGGAACTCTTGAATGGAACGATGCAAGACTATGGTTGGTTCTCAATTATTTGGCCGTGGTCAAATAACTTCTTATGGGGCTTTCCAATCTGGTATCTGCCAAGTGATATGTAT
>NZ_LWFI01000779.1:0-270 GCF_001635735.1 Oleiphilus sp. HI0067 | reverse complement strand
CATACTCAGTCGTTAATCGTTTAGCCGATAAAGTAAAGCTCAGATATGATCGTCCAGATCGCTTATTGCTTATCGGATTGAGTGATGTATCACTTGCATTGTTACCACTGGCAGAAAGTATTGGATACGAGGTTCAGATCTGTGATCCGAGACACGAGCATGTTGCGCGACAGACGAGTGCGCAGGATATAAGTGTCGTGTCTAATGTGCTTCCCGATGACTTGGTTTATGCATCTTACATGGATGAGAATTGCGCGATTGTTGCGCTCG
>NZ_LWFI01000778.1:0-597 GCF_001635735.1 Oleiphilus sp. HI0067 | reverse complement strand
GCTGAAATAGAGCTTATGATCGAAGAGTTTTCATGCTCTGAATCCAAGCATGAAACGCGTGGTATTACTCACGTTAAAGAACTGGTAAGAGCGATAGACGAAGGCCGTGAGGTCTGGCGTTCGGTGCATTTTGATTCTTCGTTGGTAGGCTTTGAGACCCGCTCTGGTAATGAAAAATCATACTCAGTCGTTAATCGTTTAGCCGATAAAGTAAAGCTCAGATATGATCGTCCAGATCGCTTATTGCTTATCGGATTGAGTGATGTATCACTTGCATTGTTACCACTGGCAGAAAGTATTGGATACGAGGTTCAGATCTGTGATCCGAGACACGAGCATGTTGCGCGACAGACGAGTGCGCAGGATATAAGTGTCGTGTCTAATGTGCTTCCCGATGACTTGGTTTATGCATCTTACATGGATGAGAATTGCGCGATTGTTGCGCTCGCACATGACCCTAGAGTAGATGATCTGGCGGTCTATGCGGGACTACAAGGGCAGGCTCATTTTGTCGGTGCAATGGGATCCCAGCGCAATGCTTTACTGCGTCAGAATCGTCTGCAGGCACTTGGTTTGTCATCCGATTTACGTCAGCGA
>NZ_LWFI01000777.1:0-432 GCF_001635735.1 Oleiphilus sp. HI0067 | reverse complement strand
TCGTTTCTACAACGGATTTATCCAATATATTTACAATTTCATACAAAGCAACGACATGCAATCTCTTACAGAGTTCTAAACTCAATATTGTAATGACGAACAAAATAGACCTTGCTTGCGGAGACAGGGTCTTTAGAAAAACGATTAGGTGTAAACAATTATGAGAATTAAAGAACTAACAGCGCAATGGGAAAAACAAGCAAAAGCAATCATGACCGAGAACGAATATTCGTTCCGTATTCCAATCGAAGATGCCGCTAAAATTGAAGCGCTCGCCGAGATGTACCCTAAACGCAATAAAAACGAAATTCTTTGCGAACTCATCTCCTCTGCATTGCAAGAGCTAGAGACCGCCATGCCTTACATTGCAGGCACAGAAGTCGCCGCTATTGACGAGCAAGGAGACCCTTTGTATCAAGATGTGGGCCCAAC
>NZ_LWFI01000776.1:0-531 GCF_001635735.1 Oleiphilus sp. HI0067 | reverse complement strand
CTACACTACCGTAAGAGAAACCAAGACGTACAAATGGTTTTATCTCACCTTCACCAAAAGACTTCGCTAGAGAGAAACCAAGTCCTGTAGTGACATTATCAAAGGCTTCAAAGTCTTCAACAAAAAAACTTCCCTGATAGCGCCAGCCCGAAGATTTTTTAGTACCTAGCTTAAGTCGAATACCGACAATATCACCGTCTTCGGTTTGGTCATAAATAGACCCTGAGCGAGAAGGCTCATACGACAAATCAGAACTACCCACATAAATGTCCGAGCCAATATAGGTCCATGAGTTATCAACCGCTGTCGCACTTGTGTTAGTAGACTCTTCAGCAAGGCTAATGCTAGAAGCACACATTAGCGCGCAAATCGGCAAGCAATGCTTTATTTTTAGATTCATATTCTTACACCGTTAATAACACACCAAAAACAAAAAAAGCCCCTTAACAGGAGCTTTTTCAATGCAATACTACAGAACGCTTTACTCTTTTCCGTAAACGTTATTCTCTTGTTCTTGCACACGAATAAAAG
>NZ_LWFI01000775.1:0-1035 GCF_001635735.1 Oleiphilus sp. HI0067 | reverse complement strand
CTATATGAGATGTCGCTTCCTTATGGCTTAGACCTGAACAACCAGTTGAATATCGATAAGTCCTCTGCACGAATATTAATCTCGTTAGAAAACGTTGATACCAGAACTACATTGCGCCTCGAGCAGGAAATTAGCCAATGGCTCGAAGATAATACAGATATCGAATCTTTTTATGCAGCAAGCACCAATTTGATGTTTTCCCATATCGGAAAGCGCAATGTCGACAGTATGATCATGGGCGTATGCTATGCCTTAATCGTTATCATCATCGTGATGTGTATCGTTTTACGCTCCTTACGATTAGGCGCTGTAAGCATTATCCCTAACCTCGTACCAATCGGCGCAACCTTTGGTATATGGGGACTATTTCAAGGCGATGTAGGCATCTCTATTGGAAGTGGTGTTGGCATGATATTGGGTATCGTGATCGACAATACTGTGCACTTCCTTAGCAAATATCAACGCGCTCGCAGAGAGAAAAACTATACCGCTGAAGAAGCCGTTCGATATGCATTTACCATGGTAGGCACCGCCCTATGGGTAACAACATTCGTACTTGTTGCAGGGTTTATGGTACTTGCTTTATCAGACTTTAATATGAACGCATACATGGGAATCTTCACTGCGATCACGATTACACTCGCTTTGATTTTTGATTTCTTCGCATTACCTGCAATGCTTCTATGGCTTGATAAGGGCGATAAATCCCATACAACATCAATGCAAAACAAAGAAGCCGTCAATGACGCTGTCACAGTAAATCAGCAAGCATCATAAGAAAAAAGGCGCCAATTGGCGCCTTTTAATTTTTTTGGTTTTTATTCCTTCGCTATTCTGGTCTGACACATTCACCACGACTTCGGTCTTGTCGACAACGTATCTTCCACAATAATTTAAGCGCTGTTGGATGATTCACCTTATCGTCTTTCAAGGCCAAGCGAACACGTTTACTGAAGTGGTCAATATCATCTTTCGTAAATTGATCGACCCCAATCCAATATTTCGCCGGTATTTCTTTCTCGGCATCACTAACCA
>NZ_LWFI01000774.1:0-507 GCF_001635735.1 Oleiphilus sp. HI0067 | reverse complement strand
CAAAGACTGAGCGGGCGGAGCGAACGAATCAAAGTAAATTGCGAAGTAAGAGAGAGTAGCCTGGACATAGTTAAGGGTCTTGTCATTACAAGCCCCTTAACAAGGCCATCAGGACGAAACTGAAAGATCCGGCCAAAAAGCCCTCTTCCTTGAGGGCACATCCGTGTAACTCATACCTGATTAAGAACCAATAATTCCGCCGTCCTTGCGGGTAATCACTAAGGTACAGTCACGTGGTATTAACCCACTACCTGTTGGCGCAGGGAAGTTCGTAGAACTTGGATCACCATTTCCTGGGTGCTGTATGTTTACGAAAGCAGTTCGACGATCAGGCGTTAGAGTAAAGCCTGTAATTTCATCACTATTTACTCCAACCAAAAGACGTTTTGGCTGAGGAATTTCCCCATCATCGAGGTCCTTAGTTGTATCAAAGATTGTCAACTGATCCTGCAAACCTTGTGGCTGACCTCCATCTGTGCCGATAAATAAACGACCATCTTCATCCGC
>NZ_LWFI01000773.1:0-1458 GCF_001635735.1 Oleiphilus sp. HI0067 | reverse complement strand
ATGATGCACTTTGGGCCGCAGAACAATGCTTAAAGAGTGGTGCTTGTGATGCTGTGTTGTTATGGCAAAACCAATTTGAAGTGCATCAAATAAAGCGTTTACAGCTGGCGTGTGAAGAAGGAAAGAGTTTGCAGTTTTTAATGCAGACGAAGGCGCAAAGTGGTCTGTCGCTACCGGTGTCATTAAGCATGTGTTTGACTGCAAGCCCGCAAGGTTTAAACGTAAGAATCAATAAACGTAAGGGAGCTTGGGACTTACCTGCGTTTACCTTAGATATGTCTCAATATTGGCCTACGTTTTCTCTGACACAACAAAAGCCTGCTTCTAACGTCATCCGTTTTCCGCAAACGCAACATCGCCAAGGCTTGTAAAAGGTGTTGTATGTCTCTGTGGATATATCTTCATTTTCCGGCCTTACAGCTTAACGCGCTCCAGTCTTCACCGAATGGTGATGCACTTAATACATCGCAAGGCATGATTGTGGTGGAGGGACGTAAAAACGAAATCATTCAGATGAACCAACGTGCCTCAGAGAATGGCGTCTGTTTAGGAATGGGGCTCGCGACAGCTGCGTCTATGTGTGAAGGGCTGTATGTCATTGAATATGATTCGGCACTTGAATCGGAAAAGCTTAAAGAGATTGCGCATTGGCTGTATATGGTGACGGCTAATATTAGCTTGGTGCCTCCGAATGGCATTCTGTTGCAAGCGAGTAACATGTTAACGCTTTACGATGGTCTAGCTAACTACTGGCAAGCTTTGGTTGATCAGCTCAAACATTTACCGTTTGAGTATTCCTTTGCTTCAGGGTTTTCCCCTTTTGCGGCACGCATGTTAGCCGGGAAAAGCTTTAATCAAATTTCTCAGTCTGAGCGTGCTTTATTTCAGGCAGTAAAGCAGTGTGATTTGTCAGAAACCGAGTTGAGCTCAAAACATATTACAACCTTAAATCGGGTAGGTGTTCATAGCATTGCGGATCTGCTACGTATTCCTTTGCCTGATATTGCTAAACGTTTTGGGTCTGATTTGGTGAATTATGTGGGGCGACTAACTGGGCTGTTTCATCATGTGATCGATTTTTACCATCCACCTAAGCAGTTTCAGCGAAGGTTCGATTTGTTATTTGAAATTATCAATCTGAAACTCTTGGAAAAGCCTTTACTCAAGCTACTCGCATTGCTCGAAAGCTTCTTAATAATGCGTGATCAATATGCGCATGAGCTGCAACTAGAGCTGTACTTGCGCGATGGCAATACTTCTACAGTGTTAGTGACTTCTGCTGCCGGTGAATACCAAAGTAAGGCTTGGTTGAGTTTATTCGTATTGAAACTTGAGTCCATGAAAGTGGCTTCTCCAGTGATACGTATTAGTTTGAGTGCTGTTCGTGTGGCGGCTAAGCAAGGCGAGGTCAGTGATTTATTTGATGGTAAGCAGGGGGCTTTATCGCCTTTAGAGCTT
>NZ_LWFI01000772.1:0-404 GCF_001635735.1 Oleiphilus sp. HI0067 | reverse complement strand
TTCTTTTGTTAAGCCATCTAATTCATGCGGGAATACCAGCCACTCATCGCTCTCATATAAGAAGTAATCTGGGATGCGATTAGTCTTGTTGTTCTTAGGCTTGTAGTAGGGGGTCGCAACTTTAATAGTTGGAGTGTTCTTTTTACAGCGAGCAGTAAGATCAACAATAGTTTGATCAATACTCAGACCGCTGTCGTGTACATCGTCAACAATTAACAGGTTCTGGTGGCTTTCAACGCGATTAATGAGATACGTTAAACCGTGCACTTTTACTTGTTTAGCGCGTTCGCCAATGGCCGTATAGCTCGAAGTACGAATAGCAATGTGGTCGCATTTGACGCCAAGCACTTCAAACATTTCTTGAACAGCGATGCCTACTGGAGCACCACCACGCCATACGCCTA
>NZ_LWFI01000771.1:0-517 GCF_001635735.1 Oleiphilus sp. HI0067 | reverse complement strand
GACAACATTGAGCTAATCAATAAGCGTGAATATACACATCAGGATTGGGAGAGCGATGCGTTACTGAACTCGATGAATGCAGATGCAACGATAATATGTAATGCAGTTTCCTACCAAGATCTAGACATAAACTACCCACTACCAATAAAACCCCTAAGAGGGCAAACAACTCAGTTGTCATCCAAGTCATTCGCGACACCCAAAACAGTTCTATGTGGCGAGGGTTATCTCTGCCCTACATTACACGGCGAACTGCATATTGGTGCCAGTTACGACTTGAATAATTCAGAACCATTTGAATCAAGGGAAGATGATCACGCTAATATCGAAAAACTCGTGACTTGGCTCAAAGGATGGAGCGATCAAGCGACGTTGAATGAACAGGTTTCAGGCCGACATGCAGGTATTCGGACAACGTCAAACGACTACACTCCGATCGTTGGGAAACTACCTCGAACGAGTGCAATGAACAAGCAATATAGTTTTCTTACAAAAAACGCCAAACAAGAAACAATAC
>NZ_LWFI01000770.1:0-325 GCF_001635735.1 Oleiphilus sp. HI0067 | reverse complement strand
AAGGTATCCCTGACAGTTAATGCCTTGGCGAGAACCCATACATCAAAGCCATCTAGCATGCCGCTAATGTTTAAATAAGCAATGCTTGAAAATGCTATGGCACTTAAAGTGAATATTGAGCCAAAGTACACGAACGGTTTTGCTCGCTGTTTGCTCAGTGATAACCATAACAGGCTGATCGCAATTATTAGGCATAAAACAAGCACAAGGGCATAGGTAATATCACGATTTTGAGTAGCGAGTTGCGTTATTTCTGCTCCCAAATAACCGGGTAATATATAGGCTGGAGCCCATGCGATAGCTGAAAGCAGATTGATAAGAATAA
>NZ_LWFI01000769.1:0-299 GCF_001635735.1 Oleiphilus sp. HI0067 | reverse complement strand
TGCGCAAAATCATAGCTCGGATAAATACACCATTTATCACCTGTCTGGTGATGTTCAACCTTGCGAATTCGATAAAGAATCGGGTCTCTCAAATTCATATTTGGCGAAGCCATATCGATTTTCGCACGAAGAGAAGCCGCCCCTTCATCGAAACCACCAGCTCTCATTGTTTCAAAGAGGTCTAGATTCTCTTCAACAGAACGCTCTCGATAAGGGCTGTCTTTACCGGGCTTAGTCGCCCAACCGCGATATTCAGAAGCTTGCTCCGCACTGAGTTCACACACATAGGCCTTACCTTC
>NZ_LWFI01000768.1:0-338 GCF_001635735.1 Oleiphilus sp. HI0067 | reverse complement strand
CAGCTGTTATAAGGTGGGTGAAAAAGAGATCATCCGAGCCATACAAGATGACGGCTGTGATAGCGTTGAAGCTTTGGGGTCGCAATTAAAGTGCGGCACAAATTGTGGGTCGTGTAAGTCTGAACTCAAACAAATTCTTAAGCAAAATCTTGTTCCAGAAGGTGAACGCATTACCTTAGAGGAGTTTTCATGATTACTGCTGCAACAAATTTATTAGCTCTATTTAGGCGCTCTTCAAATAATGATGGAGAGGTTAAGGACACAGGGTTTATAAATCGGGTTAAAACTCAAATACAAGCTCGTTCTAAACGAGGTTGTGTAACGATTATTGGTGCGGG
>NZ_LWFI01000767.1:0-321 GCF_001635735.1 Oleiphilus sp. HI0067 | reverse complement strand
CGCCATATTAGTCAAGTAATCACTGCTTGCGACAGCACCGTTAACCGGTTGGAAATCAGTCAGAAAAATTGCTCTGCCTTGAACATTTGCCGCTATTAACTCACCAATCACTACCGCGCCAACGCTAAACCGAATGGTATCGCGCTGATCAAAGCTAATAATACCCTCTGCGTCGGTGACACCTCTTGCACCCGAGCTAGTCTCATACTCAAGACCAACGAGGATGTCGTCAATCACTTGCGAAACTTGAGTTGTCGCTGTATCTCCAGAGGCGATATTAGTCGCGTTAACGCTAGCGCTTACCGTAACATTGACATTGGC
>NZ_LWFI01000766.1:0-243 GCF_001635735.1 Oleiphilus sp. HI0067 | reverse complement strand
GTCAACGAGCTTGTCCAAAATAGGTAAAAAATCATCTTCCAGATGCGCTGAACCTGAAGAAAACGACCCTTTCTCTTCAACTCGTATAATAATTTTGCGCCCTTGAGTTTCTAATTCGATTAATTCTTCTGAAATTTCTTTCTCTAGAAAAGACGCAATTTCGAGAGCCTGATCTTCTGCTTCCTCAGCAGCCTTAGTGACAGTAGAAACCAATAATTGTTGCAGCTCTAGCATTTCCCTATC
>NZ_LWFI01000765.1:0-363 GCF_001635735.1 Oleiphilus sp. HI0067 | reverse complement strand
GCTTAATCCCGCATCGCTAAGTTGATCGAGATAATCCTGCCACAGACTTGTTTGTTCTAAAGCAAGTTTTCGTAAGTAGTCCCACGTGTACAATCCCGAGTCATGTCCGTCATCGAAGCTAAGCTTGAGGGCATAATTACCGGCTTGTTCTATGCCGACTAACTGCACTGACTTTTTACTGTGTTGTAGGATGGGTTTGCCATGGCCGCGCACTTCAGCAGAGGGCGATAATACGCGCAATAACTCAAAGCTCAGTGCATAGTCGCCATCGGCATAAGATAAGGCGAGTGTACGAGACTGTTTTTTGAGTTCAATGCGCGTTGGGATCATCTTAAGAGTTCGCCGTCTATAGAATGTATTGAC
>NZ_LWFI01000764.1:0-708 GCF_001635735.1 Oleiphilus sp. HI0067 | reverse complement strand
TAAGTCACCATCGCAAACTTTATAAATACGAATCTGGTTTATATTTTCATTCGGTGCTATTTGCCTGATCAGGTTTTCAAACATCGCGCCATAGCTGTCGAACTCTTCACGTAACTCTGGTGCGATTTCGTCGCAATCTAAGATTCCTAATACCACTTAAACTCTCTCTGCCTTACCAAAATTTACTGATAGAAACCCAAGCTAGGTCTCAATACTAAATTGATGTTACC
Source organism: Oleiphilus sp. HI0067 (assembly GCF_001635735.1). Taxonomy (NCBI): domain Bacteria; kingdom Pseudomonadati; phylum Pseudomonadota; class Gammaproteobacteria; order Oceanospirillales; family Oleiphilaceae; genus Oleiphilus; species Oleiphilus sp. HI0067. Next base: position 478 of record NZ_LWFI01000764.1, on the reverse strand, counting down.
TACTAACTTCCCTAGTCTAAACTTATCGCATCATTGAAAGAGGAATATAAAATCATGTCCACCACAATTCGCGAAGTCTTACTTCAATCTCGTCTACTCATCGCGGCTATTTTACTAGCACTTATATCCATCACAGCCCAAGCGAGCGACGATAATGTTATTAGCGTTTCTGCTACTGGCAAAGTGAATGTCACGCCAGACATCGCTAAGTTTGTCTTACTCGTTGAAAAAACAGCTCCCATCGCATCAAAAGCAAAACAGCTTACAAATGATTCCGTTAGTCAGCTTCTCAGTAACTTTAAACGATACAACATCGATAAAGACACTATCGATAGCGGCCAAATTAGCGTATCACCTACCTATAACTATGATGACGGCAAACAAAGTTTGACGGGTTATCGAGTGGTCCGCACGGTACTCTTTGAGCTCAATAACTTGAACCAGTTTGAATCCATTCTTAACGACATCACCGAGTCAG
>NZ_LWFI01000763.1:0-18117 GCF_001635735.1 Oleiphilus sp. HI0067 | reverse complement strand
AGCTTCTCGCTGCTGTCCACGCTTCCGGTTCGTAGCAAATTGATCTCGGTACAACTGAGCACGATATAAGCTATCAATGGTTTGGTTGTATTCCAGAGATGATTCGAGCGATGCGATGACTTTTTTACGTAACACATCATCCAAATTGAAATGCCCCGCATCGCCAATCGTGAGAATTGGAACAGCTTGGTTCAGTTCATCTAACTGCGCGACGATTTCAGCACCTGAATCAACACTTGCGTCTAAAAACACTGTTCCCACGCAAATTTGATCATCGCTATTATTAACAGCTAACAACTGCTCTTTATCTGAGTCCCATTGATTGCGCCCAACAGATACAACTGTTTCGCCAAGAAAATTTAAAATTACGGAGATATCACGAAGAACCCCATGGTTATCACTGATAACCAGAACACTTGTATCTTGCGACATTAAGGTCTGCCTTTATTATGCAGCAATAGCTATTTGCCTTGCTTGTTATTGGATGTGCATTTTGCAATTACGAATACGATAATTAAAGCCACTAAGCTGAAAATAGTCAATAAAACGTCATCACGCATAAGAAATAAAAAAACCGACAAAAAACGTTCAATTTTTTGTCGGTTCATTAATTAAAGGGATTTAAGAGAACGCTCTAACTTGTACGATAAGCCTTAATGCCCTTCTTGTTTGATTGCATACCAGCAAGTTCCTTCGCAAATTGTTCACGTAAGTTCGCTACAGAGATAGTTAAGTCATCGTACATTCGTAACAGTGCTTTAAGCTCAGCGGTCGAATTCTCGTTGGCGTTTGACTGAAGGATAGAACGAATTGAGTGATCAAGTTCAATCAACTTATCGAAGTCTTGACGCTCAATCGCATCGTCAAACTCGCGCTGTAACTTCTTTAAATAGTCTGCCCCCAACTTAACCATTGTTATTTTTTAATACCTTCAACAGAGAGAATCATCTCTACGTCCTGAGACAGTGGCCCAAGATCACGCATGATATTGAAATCTTTCATACGAAACTTAGTTTTTCCCTCGAAACCTACTCGTTGTCCGCCCCAAGGATCAGCCCCCATGCCCACAACATCAAACTCAATCGCAACTTCTTTTGTTACATTTTTAAGGCTCAAGTTGCCATATAAGGTGCCACTTTCAGCATTTGCCATTTCGACCCGAGTGCTCACAAACTTAGCAGTAGGAAACTGCGCCACATCAAGAAACTTGCTACCTCGCAAGTGCTTGTCTCGTTCAGCGTGGTTCGAATCGATACTATCAACGTTAATGTCTACCATAATGTTTGAAGCGTCAGGTTTTTCTGGGTCGAACGAAAAATCACCTGAAAATTCATTAAAGCGACCGTATAACCAGCTGTAGCCGAGATGCATCACACGGAACTGAATAAAGGCATGTGCGCCCTTTGTGTCAATAACATAGTCCGCGGCATTTACTGCGATACTATTTAATGAAAGTAGCAACGCAACTGCACTTGCTTTCATTATTTTAACCATAATCTTCCTCTTATTCAGATGTTAGGACTTGATCCAAAGCATACGCTTTAGGACTGAATCTCGATTTACAAAGTGATGCTTCAATGCGGCAACGGCATGGATGATCGCAACAATTAGAACTGCATCAACAATACGCTCATGCCACAACCCAGCGACGTCTTCCTGATTAGGTACAAACTCACCTAACGACACAACATCAATCAGTCCAAAGAAACTAACAGGACGTCCGTCCGCTGTCGATATCAAGTAGCCCGACAAGCAAATAGCGAGCACGGCAACATAAAAGAAAACATGCACAAGACGTGTTACCACCATCTCGAACTTAGAAGGTTCAATGCGCTTAGGACGAGTCCAGTAAATTCGCGCAGCCACTCTTGCCAACATTAAGACGACTACCAACAAGCCAAATGACTTATGCCAGAAAGGCGCTGACTGATACCAAGGATCATAATAATCCAGCGCGACCATGTAATCGCCTAGAAAGAAAAGTGCTATCAAAAGACTAGCGATGATCCAATGCAGACATACATTTGCTAATGCCCAACGTTCCATTAGACGCTCCAAGATAAAAATAGTAAGTATAAGCTAGACATGAAATATTAGAATCGATAATATTTAAGCTAACAAATGTTAGCAACTAAAGTCGATTTGATATGTTAAGAACATTTTCGTCAAAACAAACCGAACAACTAGCGCATTACCTTACCCCAATCAGGCAACTGCTATCTCCTAACTACAAGCGAAAGCTTGCTCCAGCAAAAGTACTTTTCTGTGAAACGTTAGACGACGAATGCATATCCCTTCGCCTAAAGGTCAGCCACATAGAAAAATTGGCTTTCAAACCGGGTCAACACTTCCAGCTTTCGTTTGAGATAAATGGTCGATTTCTCACAAGAACCTTCAGTGCTGCTTCAACCCCTAAAGACTTATATGAAAATAAAGTTGTCGAGTTCTACATCAAGAAAATTCCAGATGGTACGGTTACGAGTTTTATCGCTGACGAATTAAAAGCCGGAGATATGATTAATATTGCGAAAGCTCAAGGAAGCTTCGTTATCAGCGATAACTCATCATCGGCGATGCAGTTATTCCTTGCCGCTGGCAGCGGAATCTCGCCAATCCTTTCAATGCTGAAATCATCACCAAGAGAAGAATTAACAAAACATAAAGCAATATGGTACCGGAGAGGGAATGTACAATCCCCAGCAACGAAATCATTACGCTTGTTAGCAGAGAATGGTTTAGATCTGAAAATAATCGACACTGAGATTAATAACAGAATTAGCGACAAACACTTGGAGCACGCGCTATCGGAAAAATCCGTTTCGGATGCTTATATCTGCGGACCAATTGGCTTCATACAGACTGCCGGAAATTTACTTCAGCAACGCGCCAAAAAGCTTAATCAAACGCTTCCATCAATATACTCCGAGACCTTCGTTATACCTAAGATTTCTGGCAGCACATCTGAACATACAATCACAGTGAATAAAAACGCAACGGCAACCAGCATTGGCAATGAGCCCATATTAGATTCACTCGAAAGCGCTGGCCACAAACCCGTTTTTGGATGTCGGGCAGGAGCGTGCCACCAATGCTCGGCAACTTTATTAAGCGGATCGGTGAAAAACGTATTAACGGATCAAACTCATCGAGAGCACGGAGAAAAAATACAAATTTGTTGCAGCTTTGCAGAAAGCGATTTGGAGATAGAGATTCAGGAGAGAGTCGAATGACACAACAAATCCAATTTGATGTTTTAGAAAAGCAGTTTGAAGAATTAAGAGAACAAACATTTAAAAAAGTCGGGACCGAAGACGCCAACTATATTCGGAAACTTATTGGTTTTCAGAGGTTGCTCGATATTGTCAGCCGTATTGGAATTGCATGTGCATTCTTATTTTTTGATGGCTATCTAATGTGGTCGATAGCGATTTTATCTGTGCTTGGCTTAGCTCTCTCAAAGATTCTCGACAACATGGAAATCGGGCACAACATAATGCACGGTCAATATGACTGGATGCACGATCCGATTACAAACTCTAAACGATTCGACTGGGATAACGCTGGAGATAGCGATTCATGGCGTAGGTACCACAATTATGAGCACCATACTTATACAAATATCATCGGCAAGGACAGAGACTTTGGTTACGGTCTTTTGCGCCTGAGCGATGATTTGAAATGGCGCCCCAAAAACCTTTATCAGATCATAACCTATTTAAACCTAAGCCTACTGTTTGAATGGGGCGTTGCGTATCACGAGCTAGCAGGTGAACGCATATTCATTGGAAAGAAAAAAGAAAACAGTAAACTCCCAATATCAAGACTTGATTTAAGAAATGCATTTTTTAAGAAAGCCGGGAAGCAAATCCTCAAAGACTATATCCTCTTTCCGCTCATATTCTGGCCTGTCGCATTGCCAGTATTATGTTGCGCGATTATCGCAAATATTTTACGCAACCTATGGACCGCGACTATCATATTCTGTGGCCATTTCACCGAAGAAGCACAAACATTCGATGAGGAATCGACCAAAAACGAATCAAAAGGCCAATGGTATTATCGCCAGATTCTAGGCTCGTCCAATATTGAAGGCTCTAAACTTTTCCATATCCTCACTGGCCATTTAAGCTATCAGGTTGAACACCACCTGTTCCCTGATATTCCAGCACCTAGATACCAAGAAATGGCTCCTAAAGTGCAAGAAATTTGCAGAGAACACGGAATTCCATACAATACCGGTAGCTTCGGGAGGCAGTATTGGGGCGTATTCAAGCGCATCGTCAAATATTCATTCCCAACATCAGTTACGAGCCAGGTGAAATCTATACATAACTAATGGAAGTACTTTCAAGCGTTATTGAACAATATCAGAGCATCATAAGACTATCCGTTTTTGGATTATGTCTTATGTCTTTGTCTCTTATTGAACATCTAATCCCCGCACGTCAATCTGGTAAAAATAACCCAAGACATTTTGTCGAAAACATATCCTTAACAGGATTAACGAGCCTTGCCCTTCAAATAGTCCCCGTTGTGCTGGCTGCCAACATCGCTCTGCTGAATGAAAGTTGGCAGATAGGCATTTTTTATCTAATCAGCGACAACAATAACCAACTTGCCATAATTGTTATTGTGTCGGTAATCATTTTGGATTTTATTATTTACTGGCAGCACAGAGTTTTCCACAGAGTGCCTATTCTATGGAAACTACATCGAGTTCATCATAGCGATCCATCTTTAAACGCAAGCAGCGCACTTAGGTTCCACCCTTTTGAACTGCTTCTATCAACCCTAATAAAATCGACCGTCGTCCTAGTATTCGGTATTCCCTTCGCAGCTATTGTCATATTCGAAATAGCTCTCAACGCTTTCGCATTATTCAATCATTCAAATATTCGCTTTACACCAAGAACTGAAAACGTATTGCGAAAAATATTAATTACGCCCAGTATTCATCGAGTACACCACAGCATTCATCATGCAGATCACGACCAAAACTTTGGATTTAGTGTCGTGTTTTGGGATAGATTATTTGGCACCTATAAGTCCGAAAGTTCACTCGGACGGCACTACTCAATAGGTTCAAATGAAATGACTAATGAAAATTGCAAGGGTTTTTATCGCCTGTTAAAGCAACCATTCATTCCAACTAAATCATTGCAGAAAACGCAATAATTCCGTCTGCTATAAACTGAATAGCAAGTGCGGCAAGCAATACGCCGAGAAAGCGTCTTAGCACCTCATCACCAGTCCGACCTATTAATTTTTTGACTGGGCTAGCCAAGCATAATGAAATAAATGAGATGCATCCTACGACTATCACTGCACTAAACACCGCTAATTTAGCATCTAGAGTACTTGCTCCCGAATACAGCAAAACGACCATTGTCAGAGACCCTGGCCCAGCTATTAAGGGAACAGACATTGGAAACACAGCAATATCCCCTCGTCCGTCAAGACTCGCAAAATCGACGTCCTGAGTTATCATATTAAAAGCAGTGTAAAACAATAGTAATCCACCAGCTATTCGCAACGATTGAATATTAATACCTAGCTGACCTAACAATTCTTGCCCGTATAGAGCAAAGAGAATCAAAAGTAGCATACTAATTACTATTGCCTTGAAGGCCACTCTTATTCTTTCTCTTTCAGACTTTCCTTCTACCAAAGCGTTAAAAATCAAAGCAACACCTATGGGGTCGATGATCACAACTAATGCTGTTAATGCATTAAGAAATACAAGAATGTCCAAAATAAAAGTCCTAAAAACAAAAAACCCGCTCGAAGCGGGTTTAAATAGTAGTCTATATATATTTCTAGTGTGCTGAAATTGTCCAACGCGTGTGAGATTCAATATCCGTCCAATACAGCTCACCTATCGAGATATCAGTATCGCCAAACGACAAGTGTTTAATATCCATATCGCCTTTAAAGCTAGTATTTAGGGCAATACCATCAACAAATTCAACCGTATTGTTTCGTAATTTTAGTACAGATTCCCTTACAGCGTAGATTTCTCTGATAGAGTGAGCAAAGTAAAATGACGAAGTTCCGTCAAGCCCGCTTAAGTCACCACGCTTGTTATGAATCGACATATCCTTGATCTGTATGCCGGCGATATCAAGATAAACTTCCATATCGGTAATCATGAAGTAAGCACTCCATGTTATCTTAGAATTCGCGTCACCAATACCGGTTCCTTGGGAAGCCTCAAATGAATCTATATCTCCATCACCATTCAGGTCTTCAGCACCAAAACCATTGCCGTTGTTCGATATATGTAAATCCTCAGGACCAAGGTATCCCTTCATCTTAAGGTTACTAATTAAGGTAGTAGTCCCATCTTCGCCTTCGTGCACACCAGTCGAATGGTTAGCATTAATGTCTAAACCTGCATTACCTATTGTGTAATCACTTCTAGCTATCCCGATTGCGTCAATTTCAAACGCAAAATCAACTGCGTGCTCAGTCATTAACTCAAAAGTATCGTAATCGTCAGTTTCGTATCGATTATTTGCTATGAAAGCCGCTTGGCCGCCCTCAACTTGCCAAGGGTCAGTTATATCGAAGTGAATAACCAAGTCACCGTCTTGATAAGTTTTCTTATCGTCGATAGCAAGATCTCTCTCAGAGTCATAGCCATTTGCCACGTCTTGAAATCGAGTATCTATATTGCCTGCATCGACATATAGCTGTGCGTAGTCACGCATTTTAGAAAAACCATAGTCCAGAACATTGTCGCCAGGGCTTGAGCCATCGCCAGCAACATCAATCTCTAAACGAAGGTTGTCCATGAAGTATTGAGAGGAGGAAGGATCATGCAAATCATGCCCCCCCATTCGAATGCCTTGCAGTAATAGAAAACCAGCATCTTTATACGCAAACTCGCCAATCTCATAGCGTGCCTCGACGTCAATAGTCAATCCAGCTTGACCAGTAACGTTTTGCAAATCTTGATCTTCTAACTTTATGAACTCAGCGTTTGCCCCATTAGAAATTGCACCAATTGCAACAACTAAACTGAGCCTATTAAACGTGTTCATTACTTATCTCCGAGTAGAACTTAGTTCCCTCGAAATACAACACATACTTTCGAGCAAGTAACTTTTATTTATTATTATTCGTCACACTAACTTAATTCACAAAATTTTTCAATGGGCGTTTTTTAATCGATCTAGCTTGCTCTCTTGATCATTAGCACACCAAAAGTAACGCACGCCAATATTGGTAGAACCGTTGCTACAATCGGCTCAAATCCGAATACCATACTCGCAGGTCCTAACAAATCTTGAACATACTTAAAAGTCAGACCAACGATTAAGCCGACAAAGACTCTAGTCCCCATAGCGACACTTCTTAACGGCCCAAATACAAAAGAAATCGCCACTAAAACCAAAGATAAAGTCGTTAGCGGCTGGAGAGCTTTTTTCCAAAACGACAGGACATACACTCCTCCATCTAAGTCTTGCTCATTCAAATATTTCGCATATGAAAACAAGCCACTCATAGACAAGTTGTCTGGCTTAACGATTAGTATACTCAGCAACTCTGGGGTCAATTCAGTTTCCCAAGAAGAAACATCTTCTTGGGCGACAGTAATGTTGCTCTCTCCAAAATAACTCCTCTTTACATCCAATAGACTCCATTGACGCTCGTGAAACAAAGCCTTGGCCGCAAACTCACTCATGATGAGTCTTTTATCGTCGTCATAAGTATTTATGGATACACCATGCAACGCGCCATTTGGTTCAACGGCATTGATATGAATAAACGCATCACCTTCTTTATGCCAAAGCCCTTGTCCGTAGACGATGCTTGATTGAGCCCCTTGTTTGAGCGCTTTATCACTCTGCGCTAATTTCTCAGTAGTCGGAGCAACAAACTCACCTAAAAGAGCGCCAAAAATAATTAATAAAAGCACTGGTTTAATTGCCGAACCAATAATGCGGGCCAGCGAAACTCCTGCTGCTCGAACAACAGTCAGTTCACTATTCTTTGCCAAAGCCCCCAACCCTATTAGGCATCCCATGAATGCACCAAGAGGAAGGTAATCATAAATTCGTCTGGGAAGGGTCAAAAGAATGTATAAAGCAACATCTAAAAGTTGGTAGTCATTTTTTATATCTTCGGTCTCAGCAATAAATCCAAACACCACATCTAGGCTGAGGACGACAAACATAACGACCAAGGTCGATGTCATCACAGCCTGCGCTACATATCGATCAATTAGCTTCATGAGGCGCCACCATGACCAAATTTATCTCTTACTAGAACACTCAAACGTTCTCGATAAAATAATGCTATTGCCGCACATATAAACATGATGTGAACAACACCAAATGCGATTAGCGGATCTAGATCGCCCTCCCCACCTTTTTTCTTAGCAAGTATAAGTAAACCTAAATAAAGAATATAGAGCAGCATCGCCGGCACCAAATGGAGATACCTGCCTTGTCTAGGGTTAACTTTGCACACCGCAACAGCAATCATCGCCACCACTGGAATCAAGATAACGAGCGATATACGCCAATATAAAATAGACCTATACTCATTCGACTCAGATCTAATCAGAGCTTGTGTCGGAATTGCTTCCTCCTTAACTCTGCGAAGCTCGCTACTCTGCGATGCGATAAGAACTCCATAGGTATCAAACGACAACTCTCTATAGTCGTGATTACCTGGAGCCCCTTGATATTGTTTACCGTTGTGAAGCACAAGATATCGATCTCCGGTTTCAGCATCTACGCTCTGAACACCCTTTTCTGCATACAATATGTTGAGCCGCTCGGCATCATCCTCAGAAGACTCGGCGATAAATACATCAAACATTGTCTGCTTATCATCACTCAATGCTCCCGCATAAGTAATACGATTTCCGATATTCAGATTCTGAAAGCGCCCCGGAACAAGCAACTCGAACGCTGTTTTACTTGCTTGTTCAGCAAACAACTTTTCTACCTTGGCCATGCCCGCAGGCGACACGTACAAAGTTAATAGACCAACACTCAATGCAACAAAGCCAGAGATTACCCAAGTCGAAGCAAGCAACTTATTTTGGCTGTAACCACAGGCATGCAGGACAGTCATCTCACTTTCCATGTACATACGTCCGTACGCCAAGAGGATTCCCATAAAAAGCCCTAGAGGAAGAATCAACTCTAAAAAACCTGGCAAGCGAAATGCCATGACTAAAAACAAAATATCAGCAGAAATATTCCCGACGGCAGCTTGCGATAAATACTTAATAAAACGGCCACTCATAAAAATGAGCAAAAGGATAAATGTGACCGCAAGCATTGATCCCAACACTTGTCTCGCCAAATATGAAAAAATAATCAAAGAAAACCCCGAGAAATATCGCTTTACGTACTACTCTAAAAGCTAGTCAGCACAATCGAATAGTCAAAGCGTAATTCGTCTCTTAAACTAGAGTTAGAAATAAGAAATTTAGGTGGGAATAATGAAATACAACGCGTCAATCCGCAAGTTAAGTGAAATTAAAAGCGATATTACTTGCATATTTAGCTTCCAGAAATCGGCATTAGGGCAACAAGCGAGTGACCTAGATACAGCCACTAAACAAAGCTTAAGCAAATCTATCAAAAACCTTGGTTTCAAAAGTGAGCTTGGCTCATCAATTACAATCACTTCTCTTGACGCAAATTCGAAGCAAATAATTGTTGTTGGGCTGGGCGAGCAAAAAGCCCTTAATAAAGCGTCAATATTAAAAGCAGCGGCATCAGCAACTAAAGATATCCTCGCATATACGCCAAAGACTATTACCCTTGGCATCTCTGACCTTGCGGAACACACCGCTGAAGCTGCAGAGGCATTTAGCTCTTCAATCGCTAGTGCAAGCTATCGCTTCGAAACATACAAATCTGAAAAATCAAAGAAACCAACACCAACACAGCTCACCTTTGTTTGCGATAAAAAAGAACAAAATGGAGTCAAAAAAGCCCTTAGTTATTCTCAAGCCAAATCAATTGGTATGGCGCTCACACGTGACCTAGGAAATGAGCCCGGAAATGTCGCGACACCAAGCTACCTCGCAAAAGTTGCAAAAGAAATGGCGAAAGAATTCAACTCTTTGTCCTGCAAAGTTCTTGAAGAAAAAGACATGGAAAAGCTCAATATGGGTGCTTTCTTATCGGTGAGCAAAGGCAGTACTGAGCCAGGAAAGCTGATTGTTTTAGAATACAAAGGCGGCGCAGCTAAATCTGCGCCTCACGTACTGGTTGGTAAAGGCATTACGTTCGATACGGGCGGTATCAGCTTAAAACCTGGCCCAGCAATGGACGAGATGAAGTATGACATGTGCGGCGCAGCCAGCGTGCTCGGTACAATGCGCGCAATAGCCGAACTTGCTCCAAAAAAGAATATTATCGGCGTAATCGCCGCTGCAGAGAATATGCCTGCGGGCAACGCATCAAAACCGGGAGATATCGTTACAACCGCATCAGGTCAAACTGTTGAAATTCTTAATACGGACGCAGAAGGACGACTCGTTCTTTGTGATGCACTCACCTACGTTGAGAAATTCAAACCCAAATCAGTTATTGATATTGCGACGCTGACGGGCGCATGCATTATTGCACTTGGCCACTCTACTAGCGCCGTAATGAGCAATAATGATGAGTTCGCTGAAACGCTATTACAGTGTGGCCAAGAAGCAAATGATAAAGCTTGGCAACTGCCAATCTGGGATGAATACCATAAGCAATTAGACAGCCCATTTGCCGACATGCAAAATATTGGAGGAAAAGGCGCTGGCAGTATCACAGCCGCTTGCTTCTTGTCTAAATTCGCCAAAAAATACACATGGGCACACCTAGACATTGCTGGAACTGCATGGACTTCCGGCGCCAACAAGGGCGCAACAGGCCGACCGGTTCCTTTGCTACTGAATTACTTAATGAATCACGCAAAATAAATGCACAAACAAACCGACATTTATATTTCCAAAGGGAATGCATTTAGTGATCTGGCAAGCATAGCTTGTCGGATCGCTGAAAAAGCCATCGCAGCAAATCAAACTATATTATTTGTGTGTGAAAGCGACATCGATGCTAAAAGTCTTGACGAGCTGCTCTGGTCTTATCGAGAAAGCTCTTTTCTTCCGCATCAGCAATCAGTATCCCCAAGCCCAAGTTACCCCATAGCTATTGCGTCATCGCAGGGCGCGAATGATCCTTCATTCAAAGCAACAGATACAAACATTTGCGTATACCTTGGCCCGACCAAGTTAGCCGAAGAACCTCAGATGAAACGACGAATGTTCATAGTTCGTAATGACCAGAAGCAACTGGAATCTGCACGAGCCTTGTTCAAGCAACTTAAATCTAACGGCGAAGACATAAATACGCACGACTTACGTCGTTAATTGGGAACATAACTACCTTGTTTGCCCCCGCAGATATATAATGCGCCTCTTTCTAAAATCAACGCCAAAAAAGTAGTGAAACACAACGATGGATAAAACCTACCAACCTAGTGAAATTGAACAAACTTGGTATCAAAAATGGGAAGACGAAGGCTTCTTCAAACCAAGTGGTGAAGGCACGCCATATTCAATCATGATCCCCCCACCGAACGTCACTGGCAGCCTCCACATGGGGCACGCGTTTCAAGACAGCATCATGGATGCCTTAATTCGCTATCATCGAATGAAAGGCAACAACACGCTATGGCAAGTTGGTACTGACCACGCGGGTATCGCGACTCAAATGGTTGTTGAGAGAAAATTAGCCGCTGAAGAAGATAAAACTCGACACGATCTAGGTCGTGAAGCATTTCTCGATAAAATTTGGGAATGGAAGGAAGAATCAGGTGGCACCATCACACGTCAACTTCGTCGTCTAGGAGCCTCTGTCGATTGGGATCACGAACGCTTTACGATGGATGACGGCTTCTATAAAGCTGTTCAAGAAGTATTTGTTCGTTTGTACAAAGACGATCTTATTTATCGCGGCAAGCGCCTTGTTAACTGGGACCCAAAACTACACACCGCTATTTCTGATCTGGAAGTCGAGAACAAAGAAAAACAGGGCAATATGTGGCATCTTCGGTATCCACTTGCAGACGGTGAAACAACAAGCGAAGGCAAAGATTACATCGTTGTTGCTACCACTCGACCCGAAACGATGCTTGGGGATACAGGTGTTGCGGTAAACCCTGAAGACCCTCGCTACAAAGCGTTGATCGGAAAAGAAATCATTCTTCCATTAGTCGGTCGTCGCATCCCGATTGTCGGAGACGAACATGCAGACATGGAAAAAGGCACAGGCTGCGTAAAGATTACTCCTGCACACGACTTTAACGATAATGAGGTCGGCAAGCGATGCTCGCTTCCAATGATCAATGTCATGAACAAGAACGGTGAAATTCTTGATCAAGCAGAAGTGTATGATATGTCAGGCCAAGCCATCACCCACATTGACGTAACAATTCCTAGCGAATTCCAAGGTCTCGAGCGTTTCGCTGCGCGAAAAGCAATCGTTGCTGCTTTTGACGAAGCTCGATTATTAGACAAGATCGACGACCACACGCTAACAATTCCTTATGGCGACCGATCTGGCGTCGTGATAGAGCCGCTGCTTACCGATCAGTGGTTCGTTCGTGCCGGCCCGCTAGCTGAGCCAGCGATTAAAGCTGTAGAAGATGGCGACATTCAATTCGTACCTAAGCAATACGAAAACATGTACTTCTCATGGATGCGCGACATTCAAGACTGGTGTATCTCACGCCAGCTATGGTGGGGACACCGTATTCCAGCATGGTATGACAATGAAGGTAATGTCTATGTTGCACGCACAGAAGAAGAAGCGCGTGCGCATAACAACATTTCTGATGATGTAGCCTTATCACAAGATGAAGATGTTCTAGACACATGGTTCTCATCAGCACTTTGGACATTCGGCACACTTGGCTGGCCTGAAGCAACTGAGCGCTTAAAGACCTTCCATCCAACAGATGTACTAGTCACCGGTTTTGACATTATTTTCTTCTGGGTCGCTAGAATGATCATGATGACAATGCATTTCATCAAAGATGACGATGGCAAAGCGCAAGTACCATTTAAATATGTGTACGTTACCGGCCTTATTCGCGATGAAAACGGCGACAAAATGTCAAAGTCTAAGGGTAACGTACTAGACCCTCTCGACATGATTGATGGCATCGATTTAGAGTCACTCGTCGAAAAACGCACTGGTAACATGATGCAGCCGCAGCTTGCTCAAAAAATCGAGAAGCGCACGCGAAAAACTTTCGCGGATGGTATTTCAGCGCACGGCACTGACGCATTGCGATTCACCCTATACTCACTCGCTTCAACTGGCCGCGACATCAATTGGGACATGAAGCGCTTAGAAGGCTACCGTAACTTCTGTAACAAGATTTGGAATGCTGCACGTTATGTTCTAATGAATACAGAAGAGCACGATTGCGCGCAGAATCATGATAATTACGAGTTAAGTATCGCAGACAAGTGGATCATCTCTCGCCTTCAACAAACTGAAGCGACTATTGAAAAAGCCGTTAGTGAATTCCGTTTAGATCTCGCATCACAAACGCTTTACGACTTTATTTGGAATGAATACTGTGACTGGTATCTTGAGCTTTCTAAGCCGATCTTAAATGACGAGAATAGCTCTGCTGAGCTTCTTGCTGGTACGCGCCGCACTCTCGTTCGTGTACTTGAAGCAATCTTGCGCTTGTCACACCCATTCATGCCATATATTACAGAAGAAATTTGGCAGCGCATTGCGCCACTTGCTGGAAAATCTGGCGAAACCATCATGACGCAAGCCTATCCTGTTTGTGATCAAAGCAAGATCGACGAAGCAACCATTGCTGATATTGATTGGGTCAAAGGTGTCATCGTTGGTTTGCGTAATATTCGCGGCGAAATGGACATCTCTCCAGCCAAAGCAATACCAGCGTTGATCCATAACGGCAACGACGAAGATAAACGCCGTTTCGAAGAAAATGGCGCACTAATCAAATCACTCGCCAAACTTGAATCCTTAGATTGGGTTGATGGCGAAGAACTGCCAATGTGCGCAACACAGTTGGTTGGCAAAATGGAAGTACTTGTACCAATGGCAGGCTTGATTAACGTTGAAGCGGAGCTTGCGCGCTTGAAGAAAGAAGCAGGTAAAGCGGAAGGAGAAATCAAACGCTTACAAGGAAAACTTGGCAATGAAAAATTCGTCGCCAACGCGCCTGCTGACGTTGTAGAAAAAGAAAAAGAAAAGCTTGCTGCAGCCGAACAAAGCTTAGCGACGCTAAGCGAGCAAATGGAAAAAATCGCATCGATGTAATTCGATGCGGTTTACCTCGTTTTAGTAGATTCTGTCAGCACGATGATCGCAATTGTTGGTGCCGGTGCCATAGGTCAAATGTGGGCCTATAAACTGGGTGCGGACAACTGCGTTTTTCTCGATACCAGACCGAATGGAACCAGTAAAACGATCAACATTACTGTTCAAGATCAACAAGTTACCAATGAGCTAACTGTTCGCCAGCACAATCTACAGACACTCAAAGAAACTAAGCTCTACATCGAAGCAGTATTAATCTGCACCAAAAGTCATGCTGCTTGTTCAACAGCACATGCTCTGGACACTAATCTACTGAAAGCTATTCCTTTCGTTCTTTTCCAAAATGGGATGGGAAGCCAACATGAGATCGTTGAAGGGATTCAGCATCGCCCTATCTACGCAGCAAGTACTACTAGTGGCGCCAATATAGAGAAGCCAAATAGACTCGTTCTAGCTGGTGAAGGTACAACCCATTGCGGCCCTTTAAATAAGCACGCTTCACAACATGATGACTGGCCGTCATCACTAGCAAAAATAAGCTCTCACGCAGACTATAAGCACAATATTAAATCTACTTTGCAGCGTAAATTACTCATCAATTGCGGCATTAACGCGTTCACTGCGATCGAGAATTGTTCCAACGGCCAAATACGATCAACTCAAAGTTTCCAACAGTATTGGCCTTCACTGATTGACGAGTTGAGCGGACTTTCAAATATCTATAAGTTAGAACTGACTAAAACCGATATAGTCGAAATGATCTTATCTGTTTGTGAAACGACCGCTGCGAATATCAGCTCTACCCTTCAAGACGTCCGGCAAGGAAAGAAAACCGAGATTAACGACATTAACGGTTTTGCGGCCAAACAATTAATAGCATCAGGTTTGTCAGCAACAACGAACACAATGCTAACGGAGCGCGTAAATGCACTTAGGAATTGACCTAGGCGGAACAAAAACCGAAATCATGGTATTAAACGCTGATAACAAGGCCGTCTACAACAAGCGCGTTGCGAGCCCACAAGGCGATTACACAAAAACATTGACCAATCTCTCCTCACTTATCCTCGAAGCAGAGAAATCACTCGGACAGAGGTGCACGATAGGAATAGGGATCCCTGGCAGCATATCGCCAACTTCAGGCTTGGTGCAAAACGCTAACTCAACCTGGCTAATTGGCAACAACCTTAAACAAGACCTCGAGTGTAGCATTGGTCGACCTGTCGCTTTAGCAAATGATGCTGATTGTTTCACGCTCAGCGAAGCATCAGATGGAGCAGCGAAAGATCAAACCTGTGTTTTTGGTGTAATACTCGGAACTGGAGTGGGTGGTGGAATCTGCATCAATCAACACATTCTGGTAGGCCCAAATGCGATTACAGGAGAATGGGGTCATAACGTCATGCCAGCACCTCTGCAAACTAATTCTAATGCTGCCCAATGCTATTGCGGAAAAACACATTGCATAGAAACCTATCTCAGCGGCCCAGCATTCGTTAGACGCACTATAGAAACAACCGGAGCGGAGGCCTCTTCAGTACAAGAACTTTTAAAGCTAAGTACTGAAGACACACAGATTAAAGATGCATTTGAACGTTACTACGAAGGATTAGCGTATGCTTTAGCCCAAGTCGTTAACGTCTTAGACCCCAATGCAATTGTTCTTGGAGGAGGACTAAGCAATCTTCGTGATCTGTATATCGAGGTTCCTAAACGCATTAAAAAATATGTATTTTCAGAACAATTTGAAACACCAATACAACCCGCAAAATATGGCGATGCAAGTGGCGTAAGGGGCGCGGCTTGGCTAGGAAGATAGCTCGAAGCTAGATCATTGAGAAATAGCGATTCCAATCAAACATAGGTCCTGGGTCTGTTTTTCTTTCTGGCGCAATATCACTATGACCAACAATATTATCTTTCGAAACTATTGGGTACTCATCCATTAGTGCACGCGTTAAGTGAACTAAAGACTCGTATTGCGCATCAGTAAAAGCATCATCATCCTGCCCTTCAAGCTCAACACCAATGGAAT
This sequence comes from Oleiphilus sp. HI0067, assembly GCF_001635735.1. Lineage (NCBI taxonomy): Bacteria > Pseudomonadati > Pseudomonadota > Gammaproteobacteria > Oceanospirillales > Oleiphilaceae > Oleiphilus > Oleiphilus sp. HI0067. The sequence goes on along the minus strand of NZ_LWFI01000763.1, from coordinate 1,758 downwards.
AATCGTTACAGTTTTCCCGACCACAGAATGTGGACACACCAGCATGCCAAGCGCGATCTAAACACGACACAAACTGCGTAACACGCCCATCACGTCGAATATAAAAATGAGCCGATACTTCCACTCCACGAATTTCATCGAAAAAAGGATGCATATCGTGGTCGAGGCGATTGAGAAAAAAGTCATCCACCTCATTACCACCATAAACGCCGGGCGGGAGACTAATGTTATGAATGACCAATAAAGACGGCTCAGAGCCATCAGGACGTTGATTGAAATTTGGTGAATCAAGGCGACGAACTTGCGTTAGCCACCCTTCATTTACGGTCATATTGATAAAACCATTATTAAAAGCTTTATCAGTAAGCTTATATCAAGAACGAAGATTTGTGATGATGGATTCAAGCGCGCGATCAAATAACAAGCCATCGTTCAACGCGACGAGCTGGCCTTCACATAAATCTTTAGCAAGCTCATCTTTGTACTTCTCGTGAACCTTCACACCAGCTCGATTTACAAAAATGTGCTTACCCGTTGATTTAATAATCGCAGCAAGCTTACAGCGCTCTTTATTGTCACCACCGCCAAACTCAAACCAACATCCAACTACAAAGCGCTCGACTTGTTGAACAAAAGGGTTGTCTGGCGCTAACTCGGGCGCGCGAGTTTCGGCTTGCTGGTCAACCAGTACGATACTTTCCTGTTTTTTGGGGAGCTTTTCGTTTTCTGCTTCAATTGCCGCGCGTTTCTCATTAGCCTGCTCGCATGCCTCTTGTAATTGTTTGAAATCATCTTCGAGCTCTAAAGTTGAACGTACTAGATCGCTTACTTCATCACTCTGTTCTGAAAAATCATCTTGCAGGAGTTCACTAGCTTCTTGCTGGTCAACCTCCCCCACTGGCGCAATTTCACTCAAATCAATTTGTTGCTGGAGAGCTTGAAGCGACAATACGTGCTGATCCTCTAGACCTGACAGAAGTCTTTTTGCCAAAGTATCGTCTAAAGCAACCTCGTCAAACCCTAAACGAACACGCTTAACGAGTGATGGAATCATTTTAAGAAGTTTAGCTCTCGCATCTTGCTCTGAAGGATCTGGACATAAGGACCAAACCAGTTCATTTACAATTGCTTTAGCCCCATTCCAAGCTTCGCTTTGCTCTCCCTCGCGCAGAAGTTTAAAGACCAACACTTTACTCCACGCATCGCGTAGTAGTTCAACACCAAGATCCGGAACTGACTTCCCTTCAATCGCCTCGTTGATAACATCTTGCGCCGCTTGGCGCGCATCGTTAGCTGCAGCTTTACCACGCTCAGAGTCTCTAGTACGCTGTTCAACTAACAGGCCTCGTTTTCTTTCCGAATCAACGAAGCTTTCAAAGTCACTCAATAAACCGTCGAACATAGACACGTCTTGCTCGAAGCCGTTAATAATTTGCTCTACGATACCCTCAAGCTTTTCTTTAAAGCGATCACGCCTTCCTTCACGCGGCGCATTCCAACCAATCGCTGAAGACGCGATTTCATTAAGAAGCTTACGTGCAGGATGCCCACCTTTGTTAAAGAAACTGTCATCGATCAACGCCACTTTCAAAATAGGTATCTGCAGTCGTGAAATGATGGCTTTCATTTCAGGCTGCAATTGACGATCTTCAAGAATGAATTCAAATAGCATCGACACAAGGTTGATCATGTCAGCATCGAGACTTTCATAAGCCTTTCCAACCGCTCCAGCGCTCTGATCTTTTAGCAAAGCAGCAA
>NZ_LWFI01000762.1:0-842 GCF_001635735.1 Oleiphilus sp. HI0067 | reverse complement strand
GTTGCAGCAACCGGGTTATCAATAAGATCTTGCAAATCACTCGCTCTACCATTAGATAAAGCTAAATCACTCGGTGAAGCTGCATCATTTGGTACACCTACTAATAGGAATCGATCATTTACCGCCAAAGACGCACCGAAAGCCTGTCCAGAATGCTCAAATATATGTTGGTAAGTATTGGTTTGTGCACGCCACGTATTCCCTGACTCTCTAAAAAACTGATAGACCTTACCAAGTTGTCGAGCACTACCACCAATTTCACGCTGCTGTGGAGCCCCTACAAACAACTCGCCATTGAACTCTGCTAATGCCGAACCAAAACCCGTTTTAGGATCAACAATATTCAAGGCATTGTCTGGATTCTTAATATAACCAACCTCTTGCGCAACGCATGAATTCGAAATTTCGTAGACATAGACAGCTCCGCTATCGAACTGAGAATAATTTAAGTTTAACCCTGCAGCAGCTAAAGAATATGCACCAACCCCGTCGGAATCTTCCCCTGAAGCATAAACATACAAGTAATCTCCTCGCACAAGGACATTCGAGCCAAATGCATCATTCTCTCGCGCATTACTTGCTTTGACCAAACCACAAAACTCTAGTGAACCATTCTCTAAATCACGCTGATAGAGCTGAACAGCACCACTATTTAAAGTAGTTGTATTAGATACCGCATCAGATGCAGGAACGAAACTAGTATCGCCGCCATCATTACCCGGTACTCCGACCGCTAAAAACAATCCAGTACCGGACACCGAGCTTGCTTTTTTATCTTCAATATCAGAATTCGAGTTTGCTTGAGATGTCTCAATCGAGCTCTCATAAGGGCTACGATCGAT
>NZ_LWFI01000761.1:0-338 GCF_001635735.1 Oleiphilus sp. HI0067 | reverse complement strand
GAAAAACTAGCCCCATTATTTGAATCAACGCTAGCATTCTCCTGTTCGTTGAATTGCCACAAGCTATAGAGTGGAAAGTCCGACCGAATGATTGAGAGACTTGGATGAAGACCAAGTTGTATATTGGCTTGATCAACACCAAGGACGTTCTGAAGATCAGCCGCAAAAACTGCCGATACATCACAGCTATGAAATGCTTGATGCCAAGACCAGTCGACACTAGCGACATCACTCACATATGGATAATCATGCAAGGGTTTGAAGCCTTCACAAAAGCATGGAAAGCCTTCCCCAAAATCATCCAAACTAGGCGTTTTGGATGGGTGATTTTTAATATA
>NZ_LWFI01000760.1:0-560 GCF_001635735.1 Oleiphilus sp. HI0067 | reverse complement strand
CCGCAAAGCGAATAGTAGTTAAGATTGGTAGTGCGCTGTTAACGGACGATGGTCGAGGTCTCGATAGGGCGTCCATCAAAAAGTGGGTTGCTCAGATGGCGGCTTGTCGTCAGTCTGGAATCGAGCTTGTTTTGGTGTCCTCTGGTTCGGTGGCAGAGGGTATGGTGCGGCTTGGTTTGGATGCTAGACCTGAGCAACTTAATTTATTGCAGGCTGCTGCAGCGGTTGGTCAAACAGGGTTGGTCAATGCTTATGAGGAGTTCTTTCGCTCTCATGGATTAGCGACTGCGCAGATTCTACTGACTCATGAAGATTTGTCAGATCGTAAGCGTTATTTGAATGCTCGAAGCACGATCACAACCTTACTTGAAATGTGTGCGGTGCCTATCATCAATGAAAACGACACGGTTGTGACTGATGAAATTCGTTTTGGCGATAATGATACTTTAGGTGCTTTGGTTGCTAACTTAGTAGATGCTGACGGCCTGATTATCCTGACTGATCAGGATGGTATGTTTGATAAAGATCCTCGTGTTAATTCTGATGCTAAGCTCCTGAAT
>NZ_LWFI01000759.1:0-369 GCF_001635735.1 Oleiphilus sp. HI0067 | reverse complement strand
CTTTTTGTCCCTTCTACCCGTTATACTATGCGCCCGTTTTAAGGGCTAGTTTTTTAGCTTTCAGTTGATTTAAGAGGTACGTGTTTTGAAAACACTCAAATTGGGCATATGCGGTCTTGGTACTGTAGCGAGTGGCGTGGTTAATGTTTTAAATCGAAATCGTGAAGAGATTTCAGCACGCACGGGTTGCTCGATTGAAATTATTCAGATTGCTTCGCGCACGAAGAAAGACAATTGTGATTTGACAGGTATCGACTTTACAACGGATTTGAACGCTGTTGTAACAAACCCCGAAGTAGATGTTGTGCTTGAGTTGATTGGCGGCTACAGCCCTGCAAAAGAGTTAGTAGAGACGGCTCTTCAGGCAGG
>NZ_LWFI01000758.1:0-294 GCF_001635735.1 Oleiphilus sp. HI0067 | reverse complement strand
TGAATAAGAAGAGTATAGAGATGACTTTTTTATTTCGAAGAACAAAATTCCTTTTTCTGTTGATGCTTGGTGCAGTCTATACGTCTGTGGCTTTTGCAGATCAACTTAGATTCATCGGCAAAGCTTATGATATTGATAGCAACGAGCTGTTGTACGTTGAACGTCATTATGTAGAGCTCTCAAAGCAAGGCGAGTATGTTCAATCGCAAGTCATTTATGAGGGAGCGCAAGGTCAGCGTATTGCCGAGAAAGCGCTTAATTTTTCGGGAGCTTCATCCTTACAGCCCTATCTTC
>NZ_LWFI01000757.1:0-278 GCF_001635735.1 Oleiphilus sp. HI0067 | reverse complement strand
TAGACTGTATTGCGCTTGGGCTTGGTTGCTTTTGGGGGGCTGAACGTGCGTTTTGGCAGCTCGACGGTGTTGTCTCGACTGCGGTTGGCTATGGTGGAGGAGAGCAAGCTGATCCGGACTACAAAACGGTCTGTAATGGTGCGACAGGCCATGTTGAGCTCGTTTTGGTTATTTTTGATGCGTCGAAAATTAGCATACAAGAGATTTTGAAGGTTTTCTGGGAAAAGCATGACCCAACACAGGGCATGAGGCAGGGGAATGACATCGGTTCTCAATAT
>NZ_LWFI01000756.1:0-352 GCF_001635735.1 Oleiphilus sp. HI0067 | reverse complement strand
CTGGAAAGGTGAAATGCGCTATGGCGTGGTCAATGATTTGCGTCAGCTAGATAAAAGCGTTTTTTCATTGATGGTGCATAAGTATGTTGGGCTCGCTTATGACAAGGGAACAACGCCAGATGCATTTGAGTGTCCGGCTCCCTTGCTTGTTCCTGCGACAGAGAATATTGCTAAAGCGATGACGAAGTTCGGTTTGGACAAGAGTAAGTCGGTGCTAGCGCTATGTCCGGGTGCGGAGTTTGGGCGTGCTAAGAAGTGGCCAGAGAGGCACTATGCAGAGATCGCACGTCGCCATATTGCTGAAGGTGGACAAGTTTGGTTATTTGGGTCTCAGAATGATGTGCCCGCATGT
>NZ_LWFI01000755.1:0-567 GCF_001635735.1 Oleiphilus sp. HI0067 | reverse complement strand
GCAAGGCATGCTTGTCGATTCCGTAAGTGAGTTTGTTCGTTAGGTCTAGTACGACGATGCCATGTATTGTCGCCCAAAATAAATGAGCTAGTTTTTCTGGTTCGCCTTTTAAATAACCTTGTTGTACAGCGTCTCTTACTGAGTTTCGCAGAGTGTCGAAAGCGCGATTCCCCATTAGCGTAAGATGGTTGCTAGGCTCGCTCGGTTGGTCTAATTCAAACATTAAACGAAATGCATCGGTATGTGCGGCTGCGTAGTCTGCATACCCTTGGCCGAGTGCGTTGATTCGTTCAACAGGGTGGGGATGGGCTTCAACAATCTGTTCGTGAAACTCGGCGAATCGCTCGAAGGCGCGAGCGCGACAAGCATCAAAAATCGCTTCTTTGTTTTCAAAATAGCGATATGGCGTCATGGCGCTGCAACCAGTCGCCAGGGCAATAGCTCTAATTGATACGTCACGGTATCCGTGTTTCGCAAATAGTATGAGTGCTTGGTCCATAAGCTTTGCTCTGAACTCTGCCACTTCTTGTTCGTCTAGTTTTCTTCTTCCCATGAGTCATACGATAA
>NZ_LWFI01000754.1:0-8252 GCF_001635735.1 Oleiphilus sp. HI0067 | reverse complement strand
AACAAGCTACTTGATCAATACCTGTCCAAACCAGTTTCAAAGCCTGACCTGTACAACGTCATGGATAGAGTGAGACGAAATCTGCGCGGGCAAAAAGAGGTTTATAACTACGGTTTTGTCAGTCAGAACAAGAATGTTTTAAAACTGTTAGAAATGGTCCCGCGAGCGGCAAAATCTGGTTTGCCCGTAATGATTGTTGGTGAGACAGGGACTGGTAAAGAGTTAATTGCTCACGCTATACACGACCATAGCGCGCGTAAAGAGGGTGAATTTTTAGCATGCAGCTGCCCAAACTTAGTTCCCTCTTTAGCGGAGTCTCAGTTGTTTGGATCTGTGAAAGGTTCCTTTACCGGAGCTGACCGCGATAGTACTGGGATTTTTCAACAGGCGAAAGGCGGCACGATTTTCCTCGATGAATTAAACTCCTTAGATATGGCAATTCAAGGTAAATTACTGCGCGTTTTGGAAACTGGGAAGTTTTCTCGTTTAGGCGATCATGCAGTGCTTGATTTTGAGGGTGAGATTATCTCAGCGATTAATTTACCGGTTGATCAGGCGGTAGAGACAGGCTGTTTGCGTGCAGATTTGAAGTATAGGATGGACGTTGTCCGAATCAGTCTGCCTCCGCTGCGAGAGCGCCGTGATGATATTTTGCTATTGTTCAGACATTTTGCCGAACGATTAAGTCGCTCGCTCAAATGTACTGACGATGTGGAGCAGTTTTTGACCCACTATGATTGGCCCGGGAATGTTCGGGAGCTGGAAAATGTTGTCCGTTATATTATAGCTATGCACGATGATGAGGTCGTTACTCGTCAACACTTGCCCAGTTATTTGCAGGACTCAACATTATTCGGAAGTGATTTACCCACCCATGCTGGAGCACGCAAAGATCTTACTAAAAACGACATTATCAGCGCGCTCAAAGAATGTAACTTTAATAAAAGTGATGCCGCAAGCGCTCTAGGTGTTAGCCGAATGACGTTATGGCGGAAGATTAAGGAGCACAACTTATAACAGTGATACGGTTGTTACGCGTTTTTTATTCGTTGATACTTTTTTGTTACATTTTTTCGGAGGGAGCCAGTTGTAAGTTATTGATATTCATGTGATTTTTATTCTGGCCTTATCTTTGCTAAACAGTTCTATATGTTTAAGCCAGAGAGTAGTCGGTCATGGATCATACAGTCAGCCAACATCACACGAAGCACTCTAACAAATTTGTATTCGATACGGTCATCTCCACAGTTTTAATCCAGTTATTTGGTTTAGTTCTACCCTTATCAGTATTGGTCGTATACGACAAAATTATTCCCAACAACGCTGTCGAATCGCTCATCGCTCTCACGGTTATCGTTCTCATTGCAGTCGCTGTCGAGTGTTTCTTACGCTATATCCAAGAAGCTGGGGTCGCCTACTATACGTCGAGAAATGACTATTTTTTCAAGAATTTATTTTTGGGAGCGTTGACGACGAATTTCCGTCATATCAGTAGCGAGAACGTCCGAGCCGCAAAACAAATTCTCTCAAGCGATATCTCTTCTTCAATCTCTTTGCCCGTACGAAAGATTATTGCGTATGCAGAATTTCCATTTCTTATTTTATTTCTGATCTTAGTTGCGTATATCGCTTCGTGGGTAGTTTTAGCGCCCTTAATAACAATACTCGCATATTTTACGATCCTGAATTTTGCGTTGTCACTTCAAGCGGACGCTAAGGAAAGCAATGGTTCTCAACAGGAAGGTTCTGACATTATCGTCCAGGAAGCTTTGGGCTGTGTAGAGACGATTAAAGCATGTGGCTCTGAACAGCAGCTGTCTTCCGAATATGCGCGTCTTTCCCGACCAGCGCTCAAAACAAGACATATTTTCGATATGGTTTCTGTAGACGTGATTACACTCACCAATGTGTTTTCACAACTGATAATCATAGCTACTGTCTCAGCGGGCGCTGCAGCCTATTTTGGTGATCACATCTCCATTGGAAGCATCGCAGCTGTCACAATCATCAGTGGTCGCATGATCCCACTAGCTCAAAGGGTAGCGCTTACTTTTCAAAGTCGTGATGGTTTGAGCGCCGTGCAAAGTAAGTTTGATCAACTTCTCTCCCCTTCGTCAGAGATTCCCGAAGACTTCACGTTGGATGAAGACATTACTATCAGTATTGCAGGTTTAAATTATCCAGATCACGAAAGTAGCGAAGATATTGAGCTGAAGAAAGGTGATATTTTAGTAATCAGCGGAGCTAATAATGCTGGGAAATCAAAATTATTATCTTCCCTAGCAGGGCTTTGTGAGCACGATCAAGCGGTCATTAGTTACTCTGGTATCGATGTTAGAAAAATTGCCAACCGAGATTTGACACCTTATATCTCACTTTGTCCGCAACAACCAAAATTAGTCAAGGGTTCGTTTTTAGACAACATCACGTTACATAACAAAAGCAGAGAATCATCTGCCTATGACGTGTCACATGAAATTGGGTTGACGAAAGATTTGGCCAAGTTCCCTAAGTCTTTCGATGAGTACCTTGATAATGTTGACTATGGTGTTTTTCACCAAGGCATGCGACAGAAAATCGCGATCGCAAGATGTCTCTGTTCCAATACGCCGGTTTTACTGTTTGATGAGATCAACTCTGACATGGATCCGGTATCTAATAATCTATTTTTGGAGGCCATAAAACGCCGTCAAAAGGACCATATTATTATTCTTGTAAGCCAGCAGTCGCAGTTTATTAACTTGGGCACAAAATATCTTTGCGTTTGAGAAAAATACAGTACAGGGGCAGATGAATGAATAATTACCATGAATATGACAGCGACCGTTTCGATCCACTCTCAGACGGATCTGACGGACATCGTTTCTCCCTCGATGATAGTGAGAAAGAAACCCACAACAATATAAGGGTATTGGTTAGGTTTTTGAAAAATAGAGCTTTCGAGGGTGACAGTTTAACTGTAAGACGTGTCCTTGGTTATAGAGACGCATTTGTTCGGACTGATCAACTTGCAGAAGTGTTAGGGCGGCTTGGATTTTTGAGAAATTATGATGAGATTTTTTCAAGCCAATCTGAATGTCGACGATTTCCTTATTTTGTTGTGGATGATGAAAAGCTGTTACTAGTTGAATCAATTGATCGTGATTCCATTTACCACGTTTTCGATGGTGATGATTACCTTGAGATGCGAGAAAGTCAGCTGCTTAACAAGCGGATGATGTACTTTATTTTTGACGAAGAGAAAGAGCATCTTGAAGCAAGAAATATTGATTATGTTCGAGAAACATTTGCACGATTCAAACCTTTAAAAACTCATGTACTTTTGACTAGCGTGTTAACTGGATTTTTTGCGTTGTCAGTACCACTAATAGTCATGGTGGTTTACGACCAGGTTTTACCCACGGGTTCTTACCTAGTTCTCATTGGCAGTATTATCGGAGCACTGATACTACTCGGATCTGAGTTTGTGATGAGATTGATTCGTGGACGTATCTTGTGTCAAGTGTCTACACGGTTCTCATCCATCATGAAGCCGAAAGTACTTAATAGGATTGTACGCCATCGGCTAATCGATTTGCTCAACTCTGAACTTTCGACCAAGTCACAGCGCGTTGCCGAAGTTGATAACATAAGCCAGTTTGTTACCCATCCTACCGCGCAGGCAATATGTGATATCCCAATTGTAGTTATTTTCGTTGTTCTGTTAACAATATTATCTCCTGGACTCGGTGTTATGGCTTGTCTCGGCATCGCTTCGATGTTGATCGTTGCTTGGAGTTTACGCCGAATTGAAGGGTCTTTGAGCCTTCGTGTTAGTCGAGAGAATACGAAGTTAAATGATCTAAGCTCCGAGCTAGTTGATTGCTTTGCTGAATTATCTAACTCGGGATCCGTAGAGCGTTGGCGTTCAAGATACCAGAGGGTTTGTCTTAACCATGATACTGCTGTTTATGCTGAAGGCCGCCGAAAAGCGATGTTGAATGGCTTAACTAGCCTGATTCTTGCCATTACTGGGCTAGGTGTCTTAGTCATCGGCGCCAGCGAGATTATGGCAGAAAGAATGAATTTTGGTGTTCTGATCGCAGCCATGATTTTGATTTGGCGTTTGTTATCTCCAGTCAAACAAATCGCGATGAGTTTTGATTTGATCGGTAGCGTCAGACGAGCGGTTACTTCAGTAAATCAGATATGCAATAGTGTGATCGAAAGCATATCTACTAATCGTGGTTACTGTAAGGAAGATCTGTCCTCAAAAATTTTTCTGCAAAATATAGCTTTTCGTTATCATCATGATCACGCTATGGCGCTTCAGATCCCTCAGCTATCTCTGCCTGAGAAAAGCACTATCATTGTGTCTGGTCACAGTGGGGCGGGAAAATCTACCCTATTGAAATTGATAGCTGGACAATTTCAACCGCAATCTGGTTCTGTGCATATAGGGGGCCTGGACATTCGCAGATATGCCGCGTCTGAGTACCGCTCTTCGATTGCCTATCTGTCTGAAGAACCCCAGATTCTAACAGCCTCTCTTCGTGACAATTTACTGGTCGCTTCGGTTAATTCGAGTGATGGGCGATTGCGGCAGGCATGTGAAAAAATGGGATTGTTTGACGATGATCAGCTACTTCCTGAAGGTCTTGACACTCCGATGGGTGGAGAGCGCCAATACCCCGCAAGTTTCACCAAAAAGATAGGGTTAATTCGTCTTTTTCTTAGAGATGCGAGTTTGATTATCCTTGATGAGCCTAGTCGTAACCTTGACGAGTATTCTGTCGGGTATTTGATGGATTACATCAAATCAAAAACGTCTGAAGCAACAATGATTATTGTCTCCACTCATCCTTATATCCGAAGGTTGGGGCAGCACGAAGTTCTCATGGAAAACGGTCGTGTGCAGGAAATTAAACGTTTGAATTCTGGTGATTTTGTGTAAGGAGATGGCAATGAAGAACCTTTATCAGTCAATTAGCCGAGCATATGGAAAAAATAGCGAGCAAACCTTGCTCTACAGTTCTGAATTTGACAAAGAGAATCCGGGGAAGATGTTCACCCTCGCCCCAAAATTGATTTTAGTGACTTTAGTGTTGTTATTACTCTGGGCTTCGATCGCGCAGGTTATCGAGGTAACTCGCGCCAACGGCAAGTTGGTGCCTTCAGACTCAATCGTACAGATCCAGCACCAGAACTCTGCTGAGGTCATTGAGGTCGCCGTTGCAGAAGGAGATTTAGTAGAGCAGGGAGACGTACTTTTTATGCTCGATCCAGTATTGATGGCTTCGGAATTGTCTCAGTTGCGTGCACGGCATGCTTTTTTATCGATAGAGTCTGAGCGGTTGCACGCGTTGATAGAACGTAGGAATCCAGATTTCTCTAATTTCGTGGATAGTTATCCGACTGCTGTAAAACACAACATCGTTGCATTTAACAGTCAAAAAGACGTTTCTATGTCGAAAATAAATGGCTTGAAATCTAGAGTAGAACAGAAAAAGCATGAGCAGAAATATTTAGAGGAACAGCTGAAAGTCGAAGAGAATCATTTGGCTTCTATCGATGAGAAGGTCAGCATGATTAAAACGCTAAAAGAAAGCGGAAATCAGAGTAAATTATTGTTGATTCAAGCATCGCAGGAGCGCGACGAGATGCTTTCAAAAATGAGTAACGTAGTTGGTCGTATAGCTTCTGTGAATCAAGAGGTAATGGAGGCAGAACATGAGATTGCAGAAACTTATGCCGCGATAGATGAAAAAGCAACAATGCGCTTAGCGGCAATTGAGTCCGAGCTACACGAACTTTCACAGACCTTAACTAGAACGGAACACTCCTTTGATAACCTCGTAGTTCGCTCACCCATTAAAGGGTTTGTTACAGGTTTAACAATCGACGCTGTTGGCGAAGTAGTGACACCTGGAGCTACGCTAGTCGAGATTATCCCCTACGACTCTCTAGTAATTGCAGAGGCAAAAATCGATACCAAGGATATCTCCTCCCTCAAATTGGGCCAAGATGTCAATGTTAAAGTGACAGCATTTGATTTTTCTCAACATGGCATGGTTACGGGAACCTTACAGAAGGTCTCTAAAAACAGTTTTCAAGATGAAGACGGTCAACCTTACTACAAAGCTAATATAGCACTGGATGACCAGTGGGTCGGGTCTGAGGGAAATCGCCTATTGCCCGGCATGGTGGTTCAAGCTGATATTTTAAGTGGTGAAAAAGCGGTGATTCAATACTTGTTAAAACCACTTCGCCTCGCCTCACAGCGCGCCTTTACTGAAAAATAAGGAGATTAGTGATGAGTTATACACCTTATACTGACGGTCAGAATACATCCCGTAAAGGTAAAGTCTCTGGGTCATCTAATCAGACTTACAATCAGCACGTAGATAAAAGTGTCGACGAAAAACAGGATAAACCCATATCTCCTGAAGCAGATCCAGTAGTACCGCGTCAATCGGAACTGCCAACTAAACCTCCGGCTCAGGAAGCTGGAAGAGATGTAACAACGGACTCTGTCGGACCAATATCAAGCGGCACCACCGCACCATCGCCTGTCACACCGACTAGAAATACTAGTAATTTGGAGAATGAAGGCAATCAGATTGATCAAAGCACATTTGGAGAGCCGTTGCCGCTCCCCGACTATGACACCGGTGCAGGTTTGAACGGCGGATTTAACGGTGTCGCAGGCGCTTCTGTTTCAGGTAACAATAACGATAATCGTATCGACGAAATGGGCAGTGAGGCTCAGGATGCACCTGTTGACTTGGACGTTCAAGTAGGTGAAGCGATCGGAATCGAAGATACCGCTATTGCTCTTGATATCGACATTACTCCTGGCGATTTGGCATCACCAACAACAAAAACACTCATTATTATAAGCGATTTGCCTGAGGGAAGTCGTTTGTCAGCAGGCGTGGATAATGGCGATGGGAGCTATAGTTTAGCCCCAGACGATCTTGATGATCTATTTTTTATCCCAAGTCCGCATAGTGGCGATGACGTTCGTTTATCGGTCAGTGTTATTGAGTATGAAGAAATTTCATCCGACCAAGACACTTCTGTAAATGACGAGTTTACCCTTACTCAAGAGGTGGCAGTTGACAGCGTGTCTATCGTTGAGATTGGTCGTGTTGATACGAACCTTGATATAAAAGTTGAAGCTATCGCCGATGCTCCGCTTGTGGTGACGCAACAGGCAGAGGGTAACGAGGATACTGCTATCGATCTGAATATCTCGACATCTTTAGTTGATGGTGATGGTTCTGAGAAGATTACGTCGATAGTGATAGCTGATGTTCCATTTGGTGCGAGTCTTTCTGCTGGAATAGATAATGGCAATAACACCTGGACGTTGACTGAGAGTGACCTTTCGGGACTAACCATTACACCTCCCAAGGACAGCAGTTATGATTTTACATTAACAGTCCGAGTTACGGTCGAAGACACTGATGCTGATTCGGGCGCAACGACTTCTGCTGAAACGGTCACGCCATTGCCTGTAACTGTCATAAACGTTATTGATGAGATAACGCTCAGGGATGGGTATACAGAGGTAAATGAAGATAGTTCAATGCAATTGGATATCTTCAGTATGATCATAGGTAATGTCGACCCAGATAGCATTGTGAGCGTTATGTTTTCGCAAGTGCCAGACGGCGCAGTGTTTAGCCACGGTACGGTCAATGCTGACGATACAGTGACTGTATTGGCCGAGGATCTAGCAGCGCTGACGTTAACGCCTCCGTTGCATGACAGTACTGACTTTACGTTGGATGTCATGGTGACGCATCAGGACGAAGATCCAGATAGTGGTGTGGTTACGGAAGCGAGTAGCACCGCACAATATCATGTTTCAGTTATCCCAGTGGCGGATGTCCCAACGTTACAAGCGAACGACATTAGCGGAAACGAAGATGAACCGATTAGCCTGGATATAACGGCGGATCTTGTCGATCTAGATGGTTCTGAGTCGATTACTGCGGTGCGTTTCGAGGGTGTTCCGGAGGGCGCGCAGCTTTCAACGGGTGCCGATCAGGGTAGTGGTGTTTGGATCGTGAATATTGACGATTTAGCGAGTCTAACCATACAAGCACCGGCACATAGTAGTGATGATTTTATCTTGAGTGCGACGGCATTGGTGAATGATGTCGATCCTGAGTCAGGCCTCGTTAGCCAAGTGAGTGACACGATTAGTTTTAATGTAGAAGTGTTGCCCGTGTCAGAACAGGCTGTCGTAGTGGCATCAGCACGTG
>NZ_LWFI01000753.1:0-298 GCF_001635735.1 Oleiphilus sp. HI0067 | reverse complement strand
CTCCTGCCCGATACTACTGATATTTCGGCATCATTGGGCGGCGTAGATAGCAATATAGCTGTACTCACCGTAACAAACGCAACGCCTACAGCACTCCGTATCGTGCCGGGTGATAGCGACTTGCCACTTAGGGTCGATGCAAATTATGAAGCAATGCTCGACTATTCGAATCAGACAACGCTTAATGTGACAGACCAGGTAGTCTGGTCATCGAGCAATCAAGAGATTGCTTCTATAAGCAATTCACCGAGTAATGAAGGCCGTGTGCATACGGTTAAGACCGGCACTACGGTCATAA
>NZ_LWFI01000752.1:0-201 GCF_001635735.1 Oleiphilus sp. HI0067 | reverse complement strand
GTTTATTGTTATTAGTTTTTCCAAATAAAGATGATGCGCCACAAAGCGGTGTTGAGGTCGCTCAATGATTTATCAGCCTAGTATGTTGGCCGTGGTGATCACCTTCATGTTGTCGGTGATACTCGAACTCATATATTTGCCGGCAATGATTTCGTTGTTCAGACCAGAGTGGTTGGTCATGACAGTCTTCTTTTGGACTCT
>NZ_LWFI01000751.1:0-350 GCF_001635735.1 Oleiphilus sp. HI0067 | reverse complement strand
GGCGTTTATTTAAAACTGTTAAACTGGTTTGTTCTTCTTCTGCCAGATCTGCTGGAGGAGCGTAATTATTATGGACTAACTTGTCGCATAATGAATTAATTGGAAACACGCGATAACTGCAATGCATTTCGCGATCTATCTTTGAAGCAAACTGACCATAGATGTCTTGCCCATGGGCGTTTGTTCCATCAAGCGACACCGGAGCTCCAAAGTGAACATGTATCTGCCCCTTACTTCCAATAATTCCTGTGAGTGTTTCGAACTTGTCGCTAGCGAGTTTCTCTTCAACAGTGCTTTTAGACTGTGAGATGATGCGCTTAGCTTTAATCTGATCGCAAGGGTCCCATTCG
>NZ_LWFI01000750.1:0-721 GCF_001635735.1 Oleiphilus sp. HI0067 | reverse complement strand
GCGGAGCGTTTAGTTAGAATTACGCAAGAGTGCATGTATAAAGGCATTGCTTTGGTCAAACCAGGAGCTCGCTTAGGTGATATTGGCGCAGTCATTCAAAAGCACGCTGAGAGCAACTACTACTCGGTTGTGCGCGAGTATTGCGGCCATGGTATCGGCGCGGTATTCCACGAAGACCCTCAAGTCATGCACTATGGAAAGAAAGGCACAGGCATGGAGATCAAAGAAGGTATGACCTTCACGATCGAGCCGATGATCAACCAAGGAAAGCGACACTGTAAATTACTCCCGGATGAGTGGACCGTTGTCACGAAGGATCACAAGTTATCAGCGCAATGGGAACATACGATTCTTGTCACAAAAGATGGTTTTGAAGTCCTAACGATGCGCCAAGAAGAGAAAGAGCATTTCGGTTTAGCATGAACTATCAATTAGCGGAACCAACAATTAAATCCCGCTTTTTAGAACAATCTGGCATTTCACTAACAACACTGTTTGAAGATCTGACCGGCCAAGGCTATCCAGCAAAGGCTACAAAAGAATATCTAAAACGTGCTGCCGATTGCTTCGACGAACTCTATTGTGACGGCGAAGATATCCGAGCGATCATTGGCGCCAAAGCATGGTTTATGGATCAAGTTCTTAACGCTCTCTGGTCACGTTACGCGTTTGATCAAGATAATTTTTCTCTGATCGCTGTTGGTGGATATGGTCGCGGAGA
>NZ_LWFI01000749.1:0-436 GCF_001635735.1 Oleiphilus sp. HI0067 | reverse complement strand
CTTCCAAACGGTTACTTTTATTGCGAATACCCAATACCTTCCAGTCTTCATCTTTGACGGCATCAAAAAACGTCCCTAAGTCTCTTCCCTGCTCGACAGTCAGCTCGATAGCACCGTCGTACGTTAGCGCGGTATCATATCCATCTAACTCTGGCGCCTTACTTAATGGCGGCGTCGTTTCGAAGACATAGGTTTGCTTGGTTAACTTACTCAGCAATTCGTGCTTTGGACTATTCTCGAGAATTTCACCCTTATCAATGATGGCAATATTGCGACACAACTCCTCAGCTTCTTCGAGGTAGTGTGTAGTCAAAATGATGGTAGTACCCGCATCGTTAATTTCTTGAAGGAACTTCCACATGGATCGACGCAGCTCAATGTCAACGCCAGCAGTAGGCTCATCTAGAATCAGCAATTTTGGCTTATGAATAAGTGC
>NZ_LWFI01000748.1:0-354 GCF_001635735.1 Oleiphilus sp. HI0067 | reverse complement strand
CGGTGCAAGGTGAAGTAATTACTTTGACCGTTCAGCGCTCAAGCGAAGAGTTACGTATTGGTGATCGCGTATTGCCGACGGATGA
Source organism: Oleiphilus sp. HI0067 (assembly GCF_001635735.1). Taxonomy (NCBI): domain Bacteria; kingdom Pseudomonadati; phylum Pseudomonadota; class Gammaproteobacteria; order Oceanospirillales; family Oleiphilaceae; genus Oleiphilus; species Oleiphilus sp. HI0067. Next base: position 269 of record NZ_LWFI01000748.1, on the reverse strand, counting down.
TCGCGTGATCAATTCTACATTTACTCCGAGCAAGCCAGATGGTGATATTCGTGGCAAGATGATTGCTGTTGAATCTGGCGTGGGCAACATCGGTCAGTATAACGTTGTTGTAGTAAACCGTGGCGCAAGAGAAGGCATCAAAGAGGGCAACGTACTCGCTGTGTATAAGTCTGGCGGTATAGTACGAGACCCTTACACTCAAGAACGCATTGAACTGCCTTCAGAACGAGCGGGTTTGATGATGATTTTCAGAGTCTTTGATAAGCTTA
>NZ_LWFI01000747.1:0-447 GCF_001635735.1 Oleiphilus sp. HI0067 | reverse complement strand
AACAGGATAGTGATTTCGAACTTCGTTTAGTGAAAGCTATGATTGCTTCGGCACGCGCTGATGGTCAGATTGATTTAGAAGAGCAGCGCAGAATAGCCGAAACGGTTAACAGGTTAGATTTGAGTGTGAATGTGAAGAGTGAGTTGTTGAATCTATTCCTGCAGCCTGTACTCATGGTTGAGATAGTTGGACAGTTCGATTCAATGGAGCAAAAGGCAGAGATTTATCTTGCTTCTTGTTTGACAATTGAGCTTGATGACGAGTCTGAATACAGGCATTTATCACTGCTCTCAAAAGCATTGAATCTGCCAGCAGGTCTTGAGCATCAGCTTCGCGCGCAAGCACAAAATGTCAAAGTTGAGGTTGCGTAGTTCTTGCATTGTTCTTGCGTCGCTTTTTAGTAGTTCGGTTTGCATCGCCGCTTAATGTATTCGAGTTAGTATGCAT
>NZ_LWFI01000746.1:0-501 GCF_001635735.1 Oleiphilus sp. HI0067 | reverse complement strand
CTGTTATTGAGCAAACCGATGTGCGGGCTGCTCAATTCAATACGCCTGTTCCCGATGAGTATCGCGCTCCGCAGCTTCCGCTCGGTATTCAAACTTTGCTCAGTGATTATGCTGAGCGCGTAGAAAAGCTTCTAAAAACCGCACAAGAGTTTAGTGAAAAAGTGGGGCTTGAGCAGACAGGCGAGTCTTTGCTTAAAGACTTACAACAACGTTTTGATACATCCGTAGGCCGAGATAACTCTCAGTCTGAGTTTTTTGATGCGCTTCTAGATAAGCTTTCTTAACACTCCATTTCAACACTTCATCTTAAAAATACGTCTTGATGAATGAACGCTCCAGTGCTGGTGTTACCGAGAGCGTTCCTTTTCTCCAGTTACACCGCGTTATAACTCAGCCATTTCGCTAATTGTTGATTCCAGCTCAGCATAATACGGGTTGTAGGTTAAGCGGGCATGTACTTTACCTTTTTCTGTATAGCCCCATGCTGAGTACCATACTTCG
>NZ_LWFI01000745.1:0-329 GCF_001635735.1 Oleiphilus sp. HI0067 | reverse complement strand
GGCCAAAACTTAACCCATAGAGTCCACCAACAAGTAGGTCATTCCACCACACTTCAATAGCGTGAGCGATGCCGCGTTCGGCTAGGTTTAGGTAGGCGTATTTCATTTCTTCGGTAATCCAGCCTCCAGAATGTTCTTCACCTCGAGCGCAATGATCGATTACTTCTTTGAAGCTTTGATCAAAGCTTACGCTGAAGCCGCCTTTTCTAATCGCTTTCTTAAGTGATCTGGATATGTGTACGTGATTAGGAAATATCACACAGCGTGGATCTGGGCTCCACCATAGGAGGGGTTGGTCATCGCTAGACCAAGGGAAAATACCGTTACGG
>NZ_LWFI01000744.1:0-3190 GCF_001635735.1 Oleiphilus sp. HI0067 | reverse complement strand
AATTGTTGCTCAAGCCACTATTCAAGGAATAGTTACTTGATTTCAACAGATGCGCCAGCTTCCTCAAGCTCTTTCTTAGCTGCTTCAGCGTCGTCTTTGCTAACGCCTTCTTTAACAGTTGAAGGAGCACCGTCAACCATTGCTTTCGCTTCTTTAAGGCCAAGACCTGTAAGACCGCGAACAGCTTTGATTACGTTAACTTTCTTATCGCCAGCACCAGCTAGGATAACGTCGAATTCAGTTTGCTCAGCTGCTGCTGCGCCGCCTTCTGCTGCTGCTGCTGGAGCTGCTGCTACAGCTGCTGCTGCAGAAACACCAAACTTCTCTTCCATTGCTTCAACAAGCTCGACAACGTCCATTACGCTCATTTCAGCAATTGCATTTAAAATATCGTCTTTAGATAGAGCCATGACTCACATCTCCTAAATAAAATTAATAACCAAAAATAAAATTAGGCTGCTTCTTTCTTCTGATCGCGAACTGCAGCAACTGCACGTGTAACTTTCGAAGGAACTTCGTTGAAAGTACGAGCAAGTTTTGTAATCGGTGCTTGAATAACACCAGCCAACATGGCCAATGCTTGATCGCGCGTTGGCAATTTCGCCAAACGATCGATCTGATCTGCACCTAACAGTTCACCACCAACAGCTAGCGCTTTAATTTCGAATGCTTCTTTCTCTTTAGCGAAGTCTTTCAACAAGCGCGCTGCCGCACCTGGATCTTCAAGAGAGAATGCAAGAATTGTTGGACCAACAAATGCTTCTTGCATACATTCAAATTCAGTACCTTCTACAGCTTTGCGAGCAAGCGTGTTACGAACGATTCGTAAGTAAACGCCTTCTGCACGAGCTTTAGCACGCAAACCAGTCATGTCGTTTGAATCAACGCCATGATAGTCAGCAAGTACTGCGGATAAAGCACCGCCAGCAACCTCGTTGACTTCAGCGACAATCGCTTTTTTGTCTTCGAGTCCAATTGCCATTGGTATTCTCCTCAACAAGGCCGGACAAAAAGCCGGCCAGCCATTTACACCCTTTCGGGCAACCTCTACGGCGTGAGGACACTCATTTAAGAGAGTCACACCGTCTGCGCAGGAAATTAAGCCACTCGATCATTCACGTGACACCTGCGGTCTTGGACCGCCTGGGGCATACACCCCCGACTCCAAATTTTTGCGCCTAAGCGCGCCCCCAAATCTTAGATAGATACAGAAGCTTGATCGATCAATAGACCTGGGCCCATTGTTGAAGAAAGAGTAACTTTCTTCAAATAAACACCTTTAGCTGCTGCAGGCTTAGCCTTCTTAAGGTCGGCCAATAGCGCTTCAAGATTTTGCTTGATTGCATCAGCAGAGAACTCAACATTACCCACGATAGCGTGGATGATGCCGTTCTTGTCAGTACGGTAACGAACCTGACCAGCTTTTGCATTTTTAACAGCAGTCTCTACATCAGGAGTAACTGTGCCAACTTTTGGGTTTGGCATAAGGCCGCGAGGACCAAGAACCTGACCCAACTGACCTACAACACGCATCGCATCTGGAGATGCAACAACTACGTCGAAGTCCAAGTTTCCAGCTTTCACTTGCTCAGCAAGATCATCCATACCGACTACATCAGCGCCTGCATCTTTTGCTTTTTCTGCATTCTCGCCTTGCGTGAACACAGCAACGCGAACCGACTTACCTGTACCATTTGGAAGAACAGTCGAACCACGAACAGCCTGGTCAGATTTACGTGCATCAACACCAAGGTTGACTGATACATCGATTGATTCGTTGAACTTAACTTGAGATGAAAGCTCTGCCAATACCGCAACAGCTTCTTCAACTGAATATGCTTTACCAGCTTCTACTTTCTCAGCGATTAACTTTTGACGTTTAGTTAGCTTTGCCATTAGTTAACACCCTCCGTGTTCAAACCCATGCTACGAGCAGTACCTGCAATGATGCGAACAGCAGCGTCCATATCAGCAGCAGTCAAATCTGGCTCTTTTGTTTTTGCAATTTCTTCCAATTGCGCACGAGTAACAGTTCCAACTTTTTCAGTATTTGGACGGCCACTACCACTCTTGATACCTGCAGCCTTCTTAAGAAGAACAGCCGCTGGCGGAGTTTTCATGATAAAAGTGAAGCTCTTATCATTGTAAACGGTAATAACCACTGGAACTGGAAGACCTGGCTCCATGCTACCAGTCTGAGCATTGAACGCTTTACAGAATTCCATGATGTTCACACCGTGCTGACCTAGAGCAGGACCAACCGGTGGACTTGGGTTTGCTTGACCAGCTGCGATTTGCAACTTGATATAAGCGTCAATTTTCTTAGCCATTTTATCTCCTATGGGTACAAACGCTCTTATCGAGCTCCCCGAACAGACACGAAAAGCCCATCCCGCCTACGCGAAATGAGCATTTGGATATTTATGACCTTAAATTAGATTAGTCTTTCTCGACCTGACTAAACTCAAGATCAACAGGCGTTGAACGCCCAAAAATAAGAACAGCCACTTTAACACGACTCTTCTCATAATCCACTTCTTCAACGACACCATTGAAGTCAGCAAACGGACCGTCGATAACTCGAACAACTTCGCCTGCTTCGAATAATGTTTTCGGACGAGGAGCTTCCGCACCTGTCTCGATTTTTTGCAAGATAGCCTGAGCTTCGCGATCACTAATTGGCACTGGACGTTCAGCCGTACCACCAATAAAACCCATAACTCGAGGCGTTGACTTAACCAAGTGCCACGCTTCATCATCCATATCCATTTGAACAAGCACATAGCCCGGATAGAATTTACGCTCACTCTTACGCTTCTTGCCGTCTCTCATTTCTACCACTTCTTCAGTAGGAACAAGAATATCACCAAATTTCTCTTCTAAGCCTTTAAGCGCCACCTGCTCTTGCAACGAGCGCATAACATGCTTCTCGTATCCAGAATAAGCATGAACAACATACCAAGCCTTAGACATCAATTATCTCCCTACTATCCGATTACCGAAGAAATGACCCAACCAATAAGTGAGTCTACACCCCACAAAACAAGAGCAACAACCAACACAAAAACAACTACCATAAATGTTGTTTGTATAAGCTCAGGGCGCGTCGGCCAGACAACCTTGCGAATTTCAGTCTTCGCTTCGGACACTAGCGCAGAAAACTGCTTACCTTTAGTCGTTTGTAATGCCA
>NZ_LWFI01000743.1:0-325 GCF_001635735.1 Oleiphilus sp. HI0067 | reverse complement strand
AGTTCTCTATGGTCGTCAGGCAAAACTCTGGTTGAAGTAACTTACGGTCGTTACACCAACACTTAATTCTGCTGTAGCCAATTCTAGGTATACCCCGTAAGCATACAACGAGCTAAGCCTGTGAGCAAAGGTCCGTCGCGACCGGCTTTAATCTTCTAATGCAAAACTGCTGTGGAATCTCGTCCTTTTTATAAATCGCAAGATCATCCTCTCAAACCGCACCCGTTACTTTAATTATTAATCCCTGTTCAAGCTAAGAACGTTTTGGGCAAGTTTGGTTTTAACCGTGAAAGCATTAACACAGTTTTGGGTATGCTTTTTAATG
>NZ_LWFI01000742.1:0-705 GCF_001635735.1 Oleiphilus sp. HI0067 | reverse complement strand
CATCCCGAACTCAGAAGTGAAACGGTTCATCGCCGATGGTAGTGTGGGAGGTCCCATGTGAGAGTAGGTCATCGTCAGGCTTCTAATATGAGAGAGGGCTATCTGGTTGGATAGCCCTTTTTTTATGTATGGAATTTATAGACAGAGCATTCACATGGGTACCATGTGGAGTAAGGCAAAGACTGCTGTAGCCAATTCTAGGTATACCCCGTAAGCATACAACGAGCTAAGCCTGTGAGCAAAGGTCCGTCGCGACCGGCTTTAATCTTCTAATGCAAAACTGCTGTGGAATCTCGTCCTTTTTATAAATCGCAAGATCATCCTCTCAAACCGCACCCGTTACTTTAATTATTAATCCCTGTTCAAGCTAAGAACGTTTTGGGCAAGTTTGGTTTTAACCGTGAAAGCATTAACACAGTTTTGGGTATGCTTTTTAATGTGTGTGGTAAGAGCTTGTGGTCTATCCATCAATTCTGTATGCGATAGCAGTATTAGTGATGTGCTTATTATCGGTCCACGACTGAGTGCTGATCACAAATTAGACAAAATGCATTATGTTTACTTAAATGGCCACACTACTTAAAGCGAGGTGAGTTTATGGGCTCTCAAAAAATTGTGGGTATCGTTTTGATTGTGGTTGGTGTTGCAGTTGTTCTATGGGGGTATAACGTTAGTTCTTCTCTATCTGGCCAAGTGGGGCAGGCG
>NZ_LWFI01000741.1:0-370 GCF_001635735.1 Oleiphilus sp. HI0067 | reverse complement strand
GAACACCACGAGCAACTTCATAGTGCTCGTTACCGATTACTAATGGATCCAACTGACGTGAAGTTGAGTCAAGTGGGTCAATCGCTGGGTAGATACCCTTAGAAGCGATGTCACGGCTCAATACAACCGTTGCGTCCAAGTGAGAGAACGTTGTTGCTGGTGATGGGTCAGTCAAGTCATCCGCCGGTACGTATACCGCTTGGATAGAAGTGATCGAACCAGTCTTAGTAGAAGTGATACGTTCCTGAAGAACCCCCATCTCTTCTGCTAGTGTTGGCTGGTAACCTACCGCTGAAGGCATACGACCTAGAAGTGCTGATACTTCAGTACCTGCAAGTGTGTAACGGTAAATGTTGTCTACGAATAGTAG
>NZ_LWFI01000740.1:0-403 GCF_001635735.1 Oleiphilus sp. HI0067 | reverse complement strand
TCAAATAGTGATTTGCCATAAGGGAATCTTGGTGATTGTCCTGCTTCAACCACTTTAATGATGTGCATAGACAGAACGGTTAAGCCGATATTCATCGCTGAATAAACGGCATCAAATAGGATCATGCCAGAGCCGCTGACGATGCCTAATACCAATCCAAAAACGGCAAAGAATGTTGATGCAAATACTGAGAGTAAGAGAAGTCTTTGTTCGCTCATGATGAAAAGTACTCGCTCAAAAACTCTGGAATGATGTGCGTTTTAAAATGCTCATAATATGCTGATTCGAATTGTGCTTGATTCCAGGTCCTGCCGAATGTGATCTCTGAAGAGCCAGCTTCATAGCATTCTACGTCAATGATGCTGTTGCTATTCTTGCAGATAGCGGTGACAGATTTACGAGC
>NZ_LWFI01000739.1:0-434 GCF_001635735.1 Oleiphilus sp. HI0067 | reverse complement strand
ATCTCATCAATTTATAGCACTAACCTCGTATTTAAAGTGGTCAATGACCGACTTGAATCACTGAACGTGGACATCATTGGTAACTTGTATAGCGATACACAAAGAGACCGAATTTTAGTACGCAGCAACCAACTGGAGGATGGCGACAGAATCATTACCACCCAGCTACCCAAAGCCATCAATGGCTTGAAAGTTTCTATTCAAGGCGCGGAGGTGGTTAAGTAATGGCGCTCGACACAGGGAAACACAAGCACGATTTAATCGGACGGTTCGCGCAGCACCGTGTTGCCGCTAACTTGTTGATGCTGATACTGCTGATCGCAGGAGCGGTATCTCTGCTCAAACTCAACACACAATTTCTCCCCTCATTTCAGCCCGATTATATTACAGTGCGTGTCATTTGGCCGGGAGCCAGTGCTGAAGACGTTGCTAAG
>NZ_LWFI01000738.1:0-238 GCF_001635735.1 Oleiphilus sp. HI0067 | reverse complement strand
GGTGTTGCGTATTCCATTGATTTAAGAAGAAGCATGCAAGAACAATACTCTCCGAAAGAAATAGAACAGAATGCACGAGATTTTTGGGAAGCGAACAATAGCTTTGCCGTAACCGAGGACTCGTCTAAAGAAAAGTACTACTGCCTTTCCATGTTCCCATACCCTAGCGGCAAGCTGCACATGGGGCACGTACGCAATTATACGATTGGAGATGTTGTTTCTCGTTACCAGCGCATGC
>NZ_LWFI01000737.1:0-1055 GCF_001635735.1 Oleiphilus sp. HI0067 | reverse complement strand
GCGAGTTGTTAAAGCTAGATGCTTTGCATGAGCAATCAGGTTTTGATTTGGACATATTGCTTGGTAACGGGTCCGATGAAATTATCCAAATCCTAGCTATGGCGCTTGCTACACCTGAACGTGGCGTGTTGGCAGTTGAGCCAAGTTTTGTGATGTACAAAATGATCTCGGCTTTTGTTGGTGTGCCATACACTGGCGTGGATCTGAACGCCGATTTCTCAATTAATCTAGCCGCTACCTTATCGGCAATTCAAGAGCATGACCCAGCCGTTATTTTTTTAGCTGCGCCCAATAACCCGACAGGCAATGTGTTCTCTGAAGAAGATTTGCAGGCAATTATCGACGCCGCAAATGGCCTTGTTGTGCTTGATGAAGCCTACATGGCATTTACCGATAGTGATTTATTGTCTTACGTGTCGCGTTACCCAAATGTAGTTGTAATGCGAACCTTCTCGAAGGTCGGTTTAGCAGGTTTGCGCCTTGGCTTCATGGTGGGTAGCAGTACTTGGCTTAATGAATTTGAGAAGCTTCGTTTGCCATACAATATCAATGTGTTAACACAGGCCAGTGCTAGTTTAGCTATCAAGCACTACGACAAACTAGCGGCTCAATGTGAGTTGCTTAAGACTGCTCGATCTGAGTTACTCGCTTCCTTGGCGGATATTGATGGTCTGGAAGTTTTCCCTAGCGAAGCGAATTTCGTGCTCGTGCGCTGCAGTAATGGTGGAGCACGAAGTGTTTTTGAAGCAATGAAGACTCAGGGCGTGCTCATAAAGTGTTTGGATGGAGGGCATCCTCTACTAGCTGAGTGTTTGCGATTAACGGTCGGTACCGTCCAGCAAAACGAAGAAATGATTGTGGCGCTTAAGAAAGCATTGGCTTAGGGATTTCGGAGGGCAAGAAATGATCGAACGTATTGAGTTAGAGAAATATTTAGCAGACCTTCTCAGTATCTCGAGCATTCGAGACTATTGCCCAAATGGTCTTCAAGTCGAAGGTGCTAGTCAGATTTCAAAAATCGTCGGTGGTGTGACTGCGTCTCAAGACCTAATTGA
>NZ_LWFI01000736.1:0-623 GCF_001635735.1 Oleiphilus sp. HI0067 | reverse complement strand
AAGGTTTACTTTCTCTTCAACTAGATTACTCTAGCGCCTCTGTCTTGCTCTGCGCTCATTCACTATTCAGCGTGCGGCAACATTCTCTTTTTATTCACAGATTTATACGCCATGACTAATCAAAGCTTTTCCTCTTTAGCTTTAAAACCAGAATTGTTGGATGCTTTAAACAAAGCTGGTTACGAGACTATGACTGATATTCAAAGTGCTGCCTTGCCAAACTTGCTTGATGGAAAAGACTTAATCGGGAAAGCAAAAACGGGAAGTGGTAAAACGGCGACTTTCGCGTTAAATCTACTGAATAGACTGGAGCCGAAGCGATATCGTATTCAAACTTTGATCTTGTGCCCAACGCGCGAATTAGCGACGCAAGTTGCGGAAGAGACGCGCAAGCTAGCGAAAGGTATGCACAATGTAAAAGTATTGACCTTGTGCGGTGGTCAGCCAATGGGACCTCAAATTGGTTCGCTCGAACACGGTGCACATATTGTTGTGGGCACACCGGGACGCATTAAAGATCACTTACGAAAAGAAACGCTCAAACTCAATAACGTTGATACCGTCGTTTTGGACGAAGCAGATCGAATGCTAGATATGGGATTTTTGGAGGACGTTGAACATAT
>NZ_LWFI01000735.1:0-617 GCF_001635735.1 Oleiphilus sp. HI0067 | reverse complement strand
CTGCTTTTAATGCCGCGTAACCAAGGGGACCTTCTGTTGCAATATAGATTGCGCAGGGTTTGATTCGTTGAAGCTGGTGCTTCATCCACTTTTGAGAGACTAAGCCAAACTTCAGATCAGCATAACCAGGGATAGGTAAGCCAAATACAAGCTTTTCTGACTCTCTATCGAAGGTTCGAGAATCTATAGCTTTGTCGGCTGAGTGTTGCTTGGGACGAATCACCGTTACCCGAATACCTAAGGCCAGCATGCCGTCAACCCATTTACCGAGCGTTGTTGCTACACCGTTGATTTCTGGGCGATAGGTTTCTGTCACCAACAAAACATTTTTTAATGTCATTACATAGCCCCTCTCTGTCTCATGGGGCATACATTGATCGGCGAATATTACAGTTAGGCTGCAAAGTGATGACGAAAATATGAACAATGCGCTTTTGTCTTTTTAGTTTAGAACAAACTCGGGTTACACTTTGCGCGTTAAAATTTCTAGACGAAGGTATCTGTATGTCGCGCACTGTGTTTTGTCGCAAATACCAAGAAGAGCTCCCTGGTTTGCCTGTTCCACCAATGCCCGGTGCAATAGGGCAAGATCTGTTCGAAAATATTTCACAGAAAGC
>NZ_LWFI01000734.1:0-2317 GCF_001635735.1 Oleiphilus sp. HI0067 | reverse complement strand
CTCGTTATGTATACTCCCAAGGCTCCATTGATATACTCGAGTCGTTTGATATTGATTGGTATGCAGGCCCAGAGAATCTCTCTTGGGCGCCGCATAACTGGGAAGGGTTGCATACAACTGAAGAGCAGAAGGCGATTTTTGAAGCCTTGAGTGAGGCAAAGCAAATGGGTGACCAATATGGCCAAGAGTTGGGAAAGAACCATGCCATTAAAATCTTGAACCAGGCTAGAGACTTATATAGTAAAGGCGAGCTGTTTCAAAATAGAGATCAGGAAGATTAGTGTAATGAAAGAATTAGCCAGGAAAATGTACTTCTTGATTTACAGCGACGATATAGAGGGTTTAAAGGCTGAGTTAGAGAAGGAGCCCGAATTACTATTTGGGACGCATCAGTCCGAAACCTGGTTAAATCTAGCTGCACACTATGGCCGCGTGGATATGATTCACCTTTTAACCGATATGGGATTGGAGGCAGATGGGGATAATGGAAAGATCTCTGTACTCACATCAGCGTTACGCGGAGAAGCCAAATCTATGGAGGCGTTCGAATTACTTTTAACACTTGGAGCCAAAGTTGATGGAGTGAGATCCCGCGATTACCCGATTGCTACAGCTATTTCTTACGATAACTTTGAAGCGTTTACCATTCTCTTAGATCGAGGAGCGAGGACGGATATTCATTGGGGGCACTTTAACTACAACCCCATGACCTATGCACAATCCTTTGGTGAAGAACGGCAGCGCTTTGTTGATGAGCTAGTACGGCGTGGCGTGCCAGTGGAACTGCCACAAGAACCCCAAGAAAACGTGCAAGAGGCTAGTGTAAGCAACTCAGAAGACGCAAAAGACTTTTATACGATTCTCAAGCAGTATTATGGCGAGTTTGAAGGAAGGCAAATAACACGCATTGTCGCTAAATCAAATATTGCCGTTCGTCATATTAAAGCGTATGACCAGTCCTGCCAGATCTTGGTGAGTGATGGGATGAGGCATGCTATTCGATCGGGCATTCCGTCCGAGATCATGTTGCTCTGGCCTTTTACCGATAAGCTTTCTCCAGATTCCATCAAAGACAGTACTGCCGCATGGCCTTTCAATTTTTTACTGAACCTAGCCGAGAATTTGGTGGAAATAGAAGGACTTGTTCACGGAGATTTTTTTACGATCGATCTAGGAGAACCTATCACTGAGGGCTCGAAACTCTCAGTGCTGCTTGTCTTGCGTGAACGCACGCATTTCGAAGAAAGTGGCGTTACAGGAAATCTGTATAAAATTATCCCAATCCATGCCGAAGAGTTTGCTTTCTATCAAGAGCACGGAGCGCAAGCTTTGTTTCAGGTATTCGAAAAAAATGATGTGCCAATGACGATTGACCTAGCGAGAAAGAGCGTTGTGTAGTCCTTATAAAGGTACTGGATCGACTGCCTGTTTGCGGGAAATGGTTAGTGCGTAAAAGTACAGAGATGTCGTTATGACAAGCAACAATAACAATGAGTAGTTATTTTATGAGTTTAGGTCGCGTAATCACTTTTTTGCTACTGTCTGGGGCTTCAGTACTTCAGGCGGATGTATATGACTTTGAAGAAATCTTGAATGCGGAATCGGAGTATCAAGCAGTACGCCAGGTTGAGATTATCAAAGAATTGTCAAGGATGGTGATTGCTGAAGGTGTGTATCTACGAGATAACTTTTTAAAAGAAGAATGGCAATCTCAAACGAACGCCGAGTTAACGCTGCATCCTACTTCCGTTGTTGGTGTTGACTCACTAAATGATACAGCTCACTTGTTACACAGCGTGTTCAGATTTACAGAAACACTCCGTGTTGATGCCGATATTATATCAAAAATCAGAGAGAAAAGGGGTTTCTCTACAGGCTGAACGGGGAAAGAAGAGGCCCTTTTCTTAGATATACAAGGTGGGCTAAGTAAGCATCCCGTGGTATTTGTACAAGCCGTTAGCAATGTTTTTCCTGACGGCGCAGCGCCCAACAAAGAGATTCAAAAAGCGATTCTTAATCTTTTTGATAACGAAGATTTTTATAGATTAGGATATGCCTTTTGGACTTTTTATTTAGATACGTATAGAGAATTTGAGGAAGCAAGTGATCCAGATTTGTTTTCTGTTAAACAATTGAGCTGGGCGTTTGATGAAGACGAATTTCTACAAGCTTATTTAGATCTACATCTCGAGAAATCTCCGTTTTTCCAACAAAAATTGAAATATGTAAGACGACGAACTCAATACAACAAAGGAGATCCTAATGCCATTTACTACCATCTCCCACGCATTATTTTTCATAAAAATGATATGAATGA
>NZ_LWFI01000733.1:0-544 GCF_001635735.1 Oleiphilus sp. HI0067 | reverse complement strand
GCCTGGTTTAACCCTGGCGTTGCTTATGACGAGGTTCTGAGCAAATGACTCGAACTGAGCCATTGCGACGAATAATTTTACAGTTACGGCAAATCTTCTTTACCGAAGCACGAACTTTCATTATCTGCTCCAACTATTTGCTAAAACCTACCGGTTATCACAGCATTCCGCTGTTACCGTAACCTTTAAGGTTTGATTTCTTCATAACAGACTCATATTGATGAGACATCAGGTGCGACTGCACTTGAGCCATAAAGTCCATCACCACAACTACCGCAATAAGAAGTGAGGTNCCGCCGAAATAAAACGGTACATTGAACCAAACAACCATAAACTGTGGCAGTAATGATACTGCTGTAATATAAGCAGCACCGAATATTGTTAAACGCGTAAGTACGTTATCGATGTAATTTGCAGTTTGCTCGCCAGGACGAATGTTACCAGCCAGATATGCACCAGAGCGCTTAAGATTCTCTGCTACTTCACGAGGGTTATACATTAACGCTGTATAGAAGAAGCAGAAGAAAACAACTGCCGCTGCAAA
>NZ_LWFI01000732.1:0-382 GCF_001635735.1 Oleiphilus sp. HI0067 | reverse complement strand
AACTAAGCCGTTTAGTAAGGATGAGTTGCTGAGTACGATTCGTAATCATGCACCTCAAAATGGCTAAGTAAAGGATTAACAATTCTCTCATCGCAAGATGAATTAAATGAGGGAGAGCTATGGCTCGTATACTTATCGTCGATGATTCACCAACAGAAATTCGCAAGATTTCAACAATTCTCGACCAGCATAAACACGAAGTAATTACAGCTGATAATGGCGCAGATGGCGTAGCCGTTGCACGTCAGGAACGTCCTGATCTTATTTTGATGGATGTTGTAATGCCTGGGTTAAACGGTTTCCAAGCAACTCGTCAATTAACGAGAACACCTGAGACCGCTGACATTCCAGTAGTGATTGTTACTACCAAAGATCAAGAGAC
>NZ_LWFI01000731.1:0-586 GCF_001635735.1 Oleiphilus sp. HI0067 | reverse complement strand
GTGGCATCGGTCCGTCTACTGCATCAACAAGAAGTAGTACAGAATCAACCATAGAAAGAACACGCTCTACCTCACCACCGAAGTCGGCGTGCCCAGGAGTGTCCACAATATTAATACGGTAATCATTCCATGTAATTGCTGTGTTCTTAGCAAGAATGGTAATGCCACGCTCCTTCTCTTGATCGTTCGAGTCCATAATTCGCTCAGCACCTTCATCTTTACGATCTAAGGTACCGGACTGACCTAACAAGCCATCAACCAGGGTAGTCTTACCATGGTCAACGTGCGCGATAATGGCGATATTTCTAAGGTTCTCAATCACAACAGCAATTCCCAAAAATTTGAGGGTTAAAAAATCGGACGCGGAGTATACAGCAAGCAAATGAAGATGGACATCAAATGTACATTTATTTGCAATCCTACCCAAAACAACGAATGCACCAAATTGACCCTGCAAGAAGCCATGCGCACCATTAAGGCGCAATAAAAACCTTTGTAAAATTCCAAGAAATTCCTAATTCGTTGTTTATACTCAAAAAATAGAGCCTCTTAACTTTTGGCAAGATGCTTGCATATCTAGTGAACC
>NZ_LWFI01000730.1:0-381 GCF_001635735.1 Oleiphilus sp. HI0067 | reverse complement strand
CGAACATGAAGACATTACGGTTAGCGATGCTGACTGTCGCGCTCCAATGGGCACAGAGAAGAGCGAGCACATTCGACAAATGCTCGCCATGCCAAAGATTGCACAGCAGTGGGAGACTCTTTATCAAAGAAGCCCATCTGAAAAAGATGTACAACGCTTATACCATGAGTTTCTACCACTGCAATTAGAGACAATCCAAGAGTTTAGTCAGGTCATCCCGGGCTGTTTAGATACGATGGCCTACCTTAAGGACAAAAAGATCAAAATCGGCTCGAATACTGGTTACAACGAAGAGATGTACGCCTTAGTTGCAAAAACAGCCGAGCAACAAGGTTTCACTACCCAGTCGAATGTATGCGCTACACAAGTTAGCAAGGGGCG
>NZ_LWFI01000729.1:0-355 GCF_001635735.1 Oleiphilus sp. HI0067 | reverse complement strand
GCGCTTTAAGCTTAGCTAAATCACTATGAATTCCATCATCAAGCTGCGACACCTCGCCAAATGCATTAACTATATTGACCCTAGCTGATGCGAGCTTGGCATAACCAGCTCGCGATAAACTCTCACCAGCAGCTAACGATCGTGAAGAGCGAAGGTGATAATTAACAGGAGACTGGGCAATAGAGCGTAAAGATACATAGTATTCGGCGTCTTCATCTGCAACAAATTCAACTTGTCTGGCCCAACGTATATCTTCACTAAAAACTGGCGCGCTTTGATTGCTCGATTTGAAGACTTGGAATCTTAAGTAAATAGACTGGTTTGTACCTGTGTCAGCCGGATAAGCCTCAAGCGA
>NZ_LWFI01000728.1:0-351 GCF_001635735.1 Oleiphilus sp. HI0067 | reverse complement strand
CCATAGAGCATTTTTAGTCCAGAAAAACCCGTAAAATCGCGCAATATTTTGCGACGTAAGCTACTCCCAGTTACTGGGTATTGTTTGATATTACCGACGTCTGGGTCGTCATCCGTACCCGTTTTGGAGTGGTGAATAAGATGGTAAGTGCGGTAAAACTCTAGGGGTACCAGCATGGTCATCCCCGCAAACCAATGCCCAAAGAAACGATTCATCCAAAGCTTGCTAAAGAAACCTTGGTGACCACACTCATGCATCAAGATGCCTAGGCCTAACTGGCGGCCGCCTAAAACAAATAAGGCAGCAAGTTTAAATAACCAATGAACCTCTGCTGCAAAGACTACAAAACAG
>NZ_LWFI01000727.1:0-324 GCF_001635735.1 Oleiphilus sp. HI0067 | reverse complement strand
ATTAGGAATCGTCAGGGTTAAGCACCTGCATTACCCGAAATCTTAATCACAATCCTGCCTTGTTTGCCTTTAGCCCGCAGTCGATCAAAAGCGCTTTGGTAGTTTTCAAAGGCATACACGCTATCGACATATGGCTTTAGCTTTCCTTCTTTAACCTACTCGGAAATTTGTGTTAACTGTTCATGATCACCTCTATCCACCATCAGATAATTGGTTTTCTTAGCAGTAAAGAAACTCGCGACTATATTCAACAAATGCTTATTCGGCTCAGCCGGTATAAATCGTCCTTTTGCTTTCAGAAGATGCTTAATCTCTTTGAATAGT
>NZ_LWFI01000726.1:0-289 GCF_001635735.1 Oleiphilus sp. HI0067 | reverse complement strand
ATCGCGATCCCAGTATTGCAGCTGTGTATCATAATCCTGCAGGTCTAACGAACTTGAAAGACCGTCAGTTCGAAGTTGATCAGTATATTATCGGTCTCGATTTGGACGCTGCTTATATCGCCGGTGACGATTATGAGATATTTGGTCTAGAGGGCACGGGACTTAATACCTACGATCCTTCGGTTCCTAGAGATCCAGTGGTTGGGCCTGATGGCTACGGAGAAAGCCATACGAGTAAACCAGCGATTTACATTCCAGGATTTGGCCTTCAGCAATGGGTATGGAGTGG
>NZ_LWFI01000725.1:0-308 GCF_001635735.1 Oleiphilus sp. HI0067 | reverse complement strand
AAATACCACGCCGCCATCATAGGCACAATCAGCTTCATTAACTCAGAAGGCTGAAAGCGCGGCAAGCCAGGCAGTTGAAGCCAGCGCTGAGCCCCCTTTGCACCGACACCAAAAAACATCACACCTAATAAGGCGATAACACCCAGAACAAACAGCACGACAGACCAACGTTTATAGAAACTAGGCTCGAACTGCGCTACTACGAACATTACACCGAACGCAGCCAAAAATCTGATCCCCTGGCGCTCTACATAAGCCCAACGCTCACCACCAGCGCTATACAAGATCACTAAACCAAAGCCAACCAA
>NZ_LWFI01000724.1:0-1098 GCF_001635735.1 Oleiphilus sp. HI0067 | reverse complement strand
CGACAGTTTGGTCTAAGGCGTCATAACCTATGACATTGATCGACACATCGCCTTCGAAACCATCACCCAGTGAAACTTGTATCGGTTGACTCAAATCGCCACTGATCACGTAGTTACCATCACTATCTTCAAGGCCATTGCTGATGGTTGCGCCATCCGGAAGATCACTCGCAATCACATGATCCACGCTATCATCCTCACTAATTGAACTTGGCATCGCAATGTTCAAACTACCACCAGGAGAAACCGTATAATCTGCTGCCTCACCGTCGACTTGGCCATCCTCAGCAGGCGACACATTTGCGCTAATTGATGCTTGGATTGTTTCTGTGCCATCACTCACATCGTAGGTAATGCCAGCCGTTCCTTGGAAGTCACCATCAGCCACAATGCTATAGGAGTCATCACCATTATCGCTCACCGTTGCATTGTCAGACTGGAAGTTACTGACTGATAGGGTATCGCCATCAACATCAGTAACATTGGCAAGCAACTCGTCGAGTGTCAGCGTGGTCGTGCCGTTCATATTCATCTCTACATACAATGGAGTACTTTCAGTCGGCACATCATTTTCTGGCGTCACTGTAAGAAGCACTGTTGCGGGCGTGCTATATGTGCCATCGTTCACCATGTAGGTCAGCTCCATATTACCGCCAAAGTCAGAATCAGGCCATACTGTCCATGAGCCATCACCATTGTTGATCACCGTGCCACTATCCGGCTGCACACCTAAGCCTTCAACAGTCATAGTGTCGCCATCAGCATCCGTCGCACCCACAGCAGTTAGCAACTCTGACTCTGTGAATGTAATCGATCCATCCTCGGCGACTGTATAATCTGATGCCTGATCTACAGCAACAACTTCTGGCGCAGCGTTGATGACATTCACATTCACGAAACTCGTCACGCTATTTAAATCGTCACTCGCCACGAAGCTAATCTGTGCTTCGCTAGAGAAATCTGGATCTGGCGTATAGGTATATGTGCCATCGCTCGATTGTCTAAGTACACCGACACCATCGGTAATTTGCACACCAGTAATTGACAGGTCATTACCATCGACACCGTTAATCTGAGCAAGTAAATCCGCATCAGTAA
>NZ_LWFI01000723.1:0-708 GCF_001635735.1 Oleiphilus sp. HI0067 | reverse complement strand
CCAAGTGGGTCGCTTTCGGGATCAAGAAACGTCAATACACGCTGCTTCTGGTAATCACGCATGACAAAATGCCACATAACAGGCAAACAGGACGCGACAATTGCTCCAAATCCAGCAACTACCTTCCATGATATGCCCGCAAATAAAATAACGAACAAGCCCGACGAAGCAATTAATATCGAGGTACCCAAATCTGGTTGCTGCACAATTAACAACACGGGCACGAAGATCAGCACGAGCGTTACAAAAACATCTCTGAAACTCGGAGGAAGATAACGACTAGACAAATACCACGCCGCCATCATAGGCACAATCAGCTTCATTAACTCAGAAGGCTGAAAGCGCGGCAAGCCAGGCAGTTGAAGCCAGCGCTGAGCCCCCTTTGCACCGACACCAAAAAACATCACACCTAATAAGGCGATAACACCCAGAACAAACAGCACGACAGACCAACGTTTATAGAAACTAGGCTCGAACTGCGCTACTACGAACATTACACCGAACGCAGCCAAAAATCTGATCCCCTGGCGCTCTACATAAGCCCAACGCTCACCACCAGCGCTATACAAGATCACTAAACCAAAGCCAACCAAAGCTAACAAAAGACCAAGCAATATTGGGTCGATATGCAGGCGGTAAAAGAACGACTTCCCTTTACCGAGACTCGCATCCGCGCCCGGCATATGCCGCAAGAAATCTCCTCTCACT
>NZ_LWFI01000722.1:0-209 GCF_001635735.1 Oleiphilus sp. HI0067 | reverse complement strand
GTTGCATGGCTGTACGATCGGTGATTACAGCTTGATAGGCATCAACGCGGTAGTGTTAAATGGCGCCAAAATTGGGAAGCATTGTTTGATTGGTGCGAATGCATTAATCACAGAAAATATGGAAATCCCTGACGGTTCAATGGTGGTAGGAAGCCCCGCCAAAATTAAACGCACTCTCAGCGACCAGCAAATGAAAATGCTGGAGCTAA
>NZ_LWFI01000721.1:0-475 GCF_001635735.1 Oleiphilus sp. HI0067 | reverse complement strand
CGGGTCGGTATTGCACATCGATCCCGGATTTCCTCTTAATATAGGCAAGGGCGTCACTATCGGTCACAATGTCATGTTGCATGGCTGTACGATCGGTGATTACAGCTTGATAGGCATCAACGCGGTAGTGTTAAATGGCGCCAAAATTGGGAAGCATTGTTTGATTGGTGCGAATGCATTAATCACAGAAAATATGGAAATCCCTGACGGTTCAATGGTGGTAGGAAGCCCCGCCAAAATTAAACGCACTCTCAGCGACCAGCAAATGAAAATGCTGGAGCTAAGTGCAGCGCATTATGTGTCGAATTCTCAGCGCTATCAAAAGCATTTGAAACAGCTAGAAGATGCATAGTTAGTAAAACTATGGGGTGATTTTTAAGATTTCCTCTCTGTGTTAGAAGTAAAGAATGAGTATAGAAAGTAAACCGATTGCCTCTCCTTGCGTGAGTATTTGCGCCCTAGACGAAAATGACGT
>NZ_LWFI01000720.1:0-516 GCF_001635735.1 Oleiphilus sp. HI0067 | reverse complement strand
TCTGCTACGACTTCATTCCCGTAAAGTAGTAAACACGCACCCTGTAATGCTAACGCTAGCTGCTCAACGATCGTCCGAGAACGAAACTCAATATGCTCTTTGTCCTCTAGTTGTAATTTCAAATGCCTTAGGTGATCGTCAAAATATATACTTTTACCAGTTGCTTTATCGAGTTCTTCGAAGATTGCATCCAGGGTTTCCGGTGAACGCGAGATAGCTCGTAACATGTCTAAGCATTGTACGTTCCCACTTCCTTCCCAGATGGCATTAATCGGTGATTCACGAAATAAACGCGGCATTATCGTGTCTTCCATAACACCCATACCACCGATACATTCCATTGCTTCATACGCATGCGCTGGCGTACGTTTACATATCCAATATTTTCCTACCGCCGTTCCGAGACGTGCCAACATCGACTCTTTTTCATTGTCATCTGAATTCTCGAGTGCCTTCGCCATTCTCATTGTCATTAACATAGCGGCCTCACTCTCGATTGCGAGATCAGCCAATACA
>NZ_LWFI01000719.1:0-347 GCF_001635735.1 Oleiphilus sp. HI0067 | reverse complement strand
GGCTTTAGTCTCAATCAACTGAACACGGCCCTGTGCAGAAATAGCGGTTTGCTGAATCTCCTTCCAGTACGACCACGTCAGTACAGGAATGACCAGTAACAGAAGGCTAAGAAAACTGATCTGCGCTTTAATGCCGAATCGTTGCATTAAGCAAGTTCCCAACGATAGCCGAAGCCGGGCTTGTTGCGAATCGCATTAAAGGCTTCGTCAATTTCATTGAACTTTTTCCGAACGTTCTTCACGTGAGAGTTGATCGTACCGGTCGTTACAACGCCTTGTCTGGTGCATGCGCAAAGATCATCATAAGAGCAGCCGGCGGCTCCCGAATCGACAATGGTGACGAATAC
>NZ_LWFI01000718.1:0-241 GCF_001635735.1 Oleiphilus sp. HI0067 | reverse complement strand
ATCTAATTCTTGAATCGCGCCAACGGTCTGGCGGCACATGGGACTTGTTTAAGTATCCAGGCATTCGTTCTGATTCTGATTTATTCACCTTTGGATATGAGTTCAAACCTTGGGAAGATAAAAAAGTCATTGCTGATGGTCAGGATATTCTCAAATACATTCGTGAAACGGCATCCGAAAATAAAATCGACCAACATATTCGCTACGGTCGAAAAGTATTAAGCGCCAATTGGAGCTCACA
>NZ_LWFI01000717.1:0-675 GCF_001635735.1 Oleiphilus sp. HI0067 | reverse complement strand
TTTGACGATTAATTTGGATAGAGCCTCTTTGCGTATGCTGACTGGCTCAGATTTAAGACTTCAAGGTGGTTCGATCAATGTTGATAATCGCGGAGTGATTGGGGCATTTGGTCAAATTACGGGGAACGACGCGACTATCAATATTGATAATGGTGATTTTGTTGTCGGCGAGACCACCGAGTTAGTTTTAGGGCCGTCATTAATATTTCTTTGAACAGCGTGGATACTGCCGTAACTGTCGAAGGGCGCTTGTCTGGTTCAGGCACGATTGGTGGTACTGGAGGTAGAATAGATATCCAAGGTGACTCTAACTTAACTCCAACACTTGGTGTACTAGATTTGGGCACTGCGTCTGATCCGTATGGAACGCTTACAACCGAAAACCAAGTTCGTTTTGTGAATGGTTTAGTTACAAACTCTCAAGCTGCTATTGATTCAGGTTTGTTTGATGGTGGCTACTACGATGTTGATATTGGTCTAACCGGAGGAACAACACCTGTAAACGATAAAATAATTTATGGTGCTGGCGGCGTTGATCTTACGCTCATGAAATCTATCCGTGTTGATGTGGCTGACAACTCAACCGCTGCGCAACTTCACCGAAAGTCGTTCCGTATGATAGAGGCAAAAAGCGGTGCGACAGGCAATATCGTCATGCAGCGTCAAACCATTGAG
>NZ_LWFI01000716.1:0-517 GCF_001635735.1 Oleiphilus sp. HI0067 | reverse complement strand
TGTTGGTGAAGGAACCCAAGCAGTGTTTGCACCCGCTTTAGGGTGACCTACTTTTTGTTCCATCATCATGCCAAGCTCATCAGGGATAGGCCACATGCCTTTACCGATTTGCGCACGACCTTGTAGTGATGTTTCAAGACCTGTATCTACGTTCCAGTCTTCGTATGCACCAATCCATGTTTGTTGCTTCATAGTTGTTTTTGGTACGAATGCACCAGCAAGCATTGAAGTGTGGATCTCGTCACCAGTACGATCTAGGAAGCCAGTGTTGATGAATACAACACGGTCTTTCGCAGAGCGGATACACTCTTTCAAGTTAACAGTGGTACGACGCTCTTCGTCCATGATACCCATCTTCATTGTGAAGCGTGGTAGACCAAGTGCATCTTCAACACGGCCAAACAATTCGTTTGCGAATGCAACTTCTTCTGGACCGTGCATCTTAGGCTTAACGATGTTTACAGAACCAGTTGTTGAATTCTGGAATGGGCTGTTGCCTTTCAAATCGTGAATAGCG
>NZ_LWFI01000715.1:0-9212 GCF_001635735.1 Oleiphilus sp. HI0067 | reverse complement strand
CTGCGCTAGTTTGAAAGGAAGATCTTCCTGCACTAGCTCTTTTAGTCGATCGACCATCACAACAAGCAACGGCAGCATGGCTTGTTCAGTTTCGGAAATAGAATCAATCTGCTGCTGCAGTTCTACCTTTTCCTTTTCCTGCGCCTGAATCAAGCGACGCATTTGAATATTGTAGGCTTTAACAAGATTGAGTTGACGCTCGGCTGCTAGAACTTCATCTACTGTTTGACGCGTCTTTTCAGAGAGCTGATCGATTCTAGTTTGCGACGCGGATGCAACTTCATGTGACGACCGAGTTAGCTTCAAAACTTTTTCAAGCATTTCTTCCGACAACGCTGGGAGTGAAACCGTTACCAAGCAAACCAGGGCCATGACGCGAACAACAAATCGCCGCACACAACCGAAAAGAGACATGCAGTAAAAAAACATAAACCGAACACTTAAAATAAATTGAATGGACTTATTACAAATGAGAATGATTATTATATAGAATTTTATTTACAGCGCAAAGCTTAAGATAAACTAAGTCAAAAATTTAAAGTTCCAAGACCAATACGAAGGGAATGACATCGAATTAATGCTGATTAAAATCTGAGGACTAATCATCACCATGCCTTCAAGTCGTGAATAAAACATACGTGTCATTGCAGTACTGCACGACCTGAATCATGTCCTGAAATACTGCGACAAAGCACTGTTAATTGACCAAGGACACGCCTTGCAAACGGGCTGTGTTGAGGAAGTACTCTGCCGTAAGAATATCGAACAGTGTTGGCAATATACGACCGAGTTTGTAAGAACTTCCGAAGGGAATGCGCTTATTATTTAAGGCTTAAGCATGAGCCATTAGTTATTATGGTACTAGCATGTAAGATATTCACTCAGACCCTACCTCTTGTTTATTTCACCCGATAAGCCTGATCCAAAGCCCGTTTAGTTCAGTATTGAACCATATTGATTGAATATTCAACTAATTAAGGCCAGATCTTGCACACCCAAAGCGATGCATCAAACCGACTACTTGCCTGGAAACACCTAGTCGAGGCATATCAAACCTGCCATCAAAAATATGCCCGTATGATGAGCCACTTCGATCTTACGGTTTCACAATTTGATGTACTTACTGGAATCGAGAGCTTAGGTGACAAGGCCACGCCCAAAGAAGTAGCCAAAAGGCTATTGGTGACGAAGGGCAACATCACCAGCGTAACTCGTCGTCTATTAGAAAGAGGTTTGATTCATCAAAAGTCACACGCTCTCGACAAAAGATCCATCATTTTGGAATTAACAGACTCAGGAAAAAGTCTGTTAGCGAATGCCAAGCTAGCGGCCAAACAATTCGTTGCGCAACAACTAGCCCCCTTCTCACAAAGTGATGTGGATTTAGTCGGCAACTTGATGCAACAAATGCGATCTCATTTGAATTCCAAAGATTTCGATTTCGCTGTCCAAGGTATTGTCAGTCAACACACCAGCGAACAAATGAATCTCTCATCAATGGATACCCCACAATGAGCACTACACATCAACTTAGTACCCCGAGTTTTAAGAATGGCCTGCTGGAATACCGCGCCGCACTTGACCTAACTGCCCTACCCGCATGGATGTCATATTTGAGCGTAAAACAGCAAAAAGATATAGGCAAAGGCCGTCACGTATTTGTTCTGCCTGGTTTCGGTGCTAGTGATTCAAGCATGAAACCACTCCGGTTTTTCCTAGAACGTCATGGGTTTAAAGCAATGGGCTGGGGACTTGGAGTCAATCGTGCTGGCCTAGACAAAGATTATGACCTGCACTCCATGGAATGGGAGTTACCTCCTCCTAATCCTCATAATGGAGAGTTCGGTGTACCTCATCTCTGCGGTCTAATGGCTGAGAGAGTGAAAGAGTTTTACGAACAAACAGGAAAGCAAGTTTCGCTAGTCGGATGGAGCCTTGGTGGCGTAGTTGCCCGAGAAGTAGCGAGAGATTTACCCGAAATGGTCGATCATGTCGTAACGCTGGGCACGCCGCTTACGGGCGGCCCAAAATATACTGCGGCCGCACCTATCTTGGCCAAAAAAGGCTTAGATCTGGACTGGATTGAGGCTGGCGTCGAAGAGCGAAAAAAGAAGCCCATTCAATGCAAGCTCAGTGCAATTGTTAGTAAAACAGACGGCGTCGTTGATTGGTCTGCCAGCGTATTGCCCGAAGACCAACAAACACGATATATCGAAGTGAACGTTTCTCATTTAGGAATGGGGTTCAATCGACAAACCATGTCACTCGTACTCAAAGAACTGCAACAGGACTAAGCGATGCCTTCAAACATAAATGCGCTTAACATCGATACAAGTACGCCCATTCTGTTTGTTCCCGGCGCTATGTCCGGTTCTTGGATTTGGGAAGATAATTTTGCTCAGCACTATAGAGCGATGGGTTTTAAAGTTCATTGCATGACCTTCAGCGGGCATCATTTATCTTTTAAGGAACGGCTTAAGCTAAGGTTTAATGACTACGTCGATGAATGCATTGAAGCAATCGAAAGCTTTGATAAGGCACCGACCGTCATTGGCCATTCTCTTGGTGGACTTGCGTCCCTTCACGCCACTGCTCACGCTAAAGCCCATGCATTGATCTTAATGTCGCCTGTGCCAATTTCTGGAGTTGTCGGTTCGATGAGCTCTCTCGCTAAAAAGTCACCAATCTCTCTCGCCAAATTTATTACCGCCGCGTGTTATGCAGGTATAACCCGCTACGGAACACCCCCGATAGGAATATATTCTAATACATGCGACACAGCTGATGCTGACAAGGTCACCGCCCAGCTGAGGTCCGAATCAATTCCAGTATTAATGAAATTACTATCACCTCCAAAATTGATCAGCACCAAACTTCATCCAAGCAACATATTGTTTCTAGCTGCCAAGGGAGATCACATTATCCCCCATACCGAAATTCAGAAAAGCGCAGATCAACTCGGCGCGGATATAAAAATATACGAAGGCCTAAGCCACACCTATCAGGCTGAAAGCTGCTGGCCGGACATCGCTGACGATATTCTGCAGTGGTTACATCAATCAAACATGAAAGACTACCAAGCGAGCGCGGCGTGAGCGCTAAGCTGTCTTTCAACCTCGTCATGGCCTACTTATACAGCGGTCTATTATTTCTCTAAAAAACCAGTAGGGTTTGATTGGAATCCTGAGCACCGCTTTTGTTTCACGTATTCGCGGTCACGTGCTCACGATGCAAATCAAGCCTGCTTTGTTTCTAGCTTTACAACTTCTGCCTTTTCTTCTTCAAGCAAACTTTCGGCATCAACTCCCTTAAATAGTTTTGCCACCTTCTCTTTGTTTTTAGACAGCAAAACAGACAGATCTTCCAGTAAGCCATCATCAATATCTACACCCTTAGCTTGTATAAAAGTAGCAAGGTTGTCTGCTACATCTAGCATCTTGTCGTAGCGATCTGCTTCTCTTTTGTCTGTCGTCACTAGCTTTTCAACCCCTTTATGTTCAACCACATAACGCGTAATGATCGCCATGATTTGCTCCTATTTTTAATTCGTGTGAATACACTATCACAAATACTGTATATACAAACAGTATAATTATTAAATTTTATCATTCAAACAAAGAAACCTTTTAAACCGATCCATTGAACCTCAATGTATAAAAGCAGAGTGGATAGCGTAATAAGGAGCATCGAATGCCAAATTCAAACAATAAACGAATGGGTATCAACGAAATGTCGGCAATCACAACCATGATCGCCAATGGTGAGCTAGAGAAACTGAGGCTAGCCTTGCTCGACAAAACACTCAAAGAGCTGGAGCTAGACTATTTGCTTGACTTAGCTCAGCTCAAAAATAATCCAGAGATCACCAAGCTCTTAAAGCAACATGCGGATACTAGCTTTAGATTCTAAGGCTGGGTTCGTGGGGCTGCCGGCAGACTAAATGGTAGCCATCTCGATCGAGGAAGAGTTATACAATTGCAGAGCTAAGTTATTGGCTAGATACCATGCAATACTTCATTTGTTAACGCGATCTTGATTCATTACCGCGTAACAAAAAACGTTGAAAATACCGCATGACTTCATACTTGTTATGTCATTGGCCTATATTTCATTTCTAGATTCAACTAAAAATAAGGGAGCATCACGATTTGAAGCGCGTGCCTTTGGTTTATCATCCGAAGTACAGTTACCCTTTCGACAGCAAACATCGTTTTGTCATGTCTAAGTTTGAGCGCTTGTACGATTATTGTTGCAATGCAGGGCTTGTAGCATCTAACGAACATCAACCATCCGCGGCGCGAATTGATGAACTTACTTTATGCCACGCTTCTCGCTATCTCAATGATTTGACTCATAACACACTAGACCCCAAGGCTTTGCGTCGTATAGGCCTACCGTGGAGTGAAGCTCTCATAGAGCGGACGCTCATCTCCCCAAACGGTACTCTGTACGCTGCCGAATTAGCCATAGAGTTTGGCGTAGGCGTGCATTTGGCGGGTGGAACACACCATGCGCATTATGACTTTGGCTCTGGGTACTGTTTGCTTAACGATCTCGCGTTTGTGAGTCGCACTTTAGTTGCTCGAGGGCAAGTTCAACGTGTCTTGATCTTCGATTGCGATGTGCATCAGGGCGATGGTACCGCAGCCATACTGCAGGAAGATGAGCAGATATTTTGTTGTTCCGTGCATTGTGAAAAGAATTTTCCATTCCGCAAGCAGGAAAGCGATTTGGATGTCGGCCTCTCCGTTGGGATGCGTGACATGGAGTACCTCCATATCGTTGAGCAAACGCTCGTGCGGTTGCTCGAACACTTTCAACCCGACATTGTTTTATACGATGCAGGCGTTGATGTATGGAAAGGCGATGCGTTGGGGAACCTTAATATTTCGCTGGAAGGGATTCGCGCACGAGACGACTTAGTGCTTGAGCATTGTCTAGATCGAGCGATTCCAGTTGCTACAGTGATTGGTGGTGGCTACGACCGTGATCATGACGCGTTAGCTAGGCGACACGGCATTATTGTTCATGCGGCACAAGACGCCTTTGCACGCTTTGCATAGCACGCTTTCTCTGACATAGTTCTTTAAAAAATTTGCAGCAGCATATTCTCTTAGAAATAGGTCGTTATTTCTCAACTCTAAAAAAAATGTCGGTTCCAATCATAGTAGGTTTGGCAGATGGATGCCGACTAACGCCTGATGCACATAAGAACCAAAAAACCAGACACCCGTCAAAACGAACAAACCCCGGTATAAAAACCGGGGTTTGTCAGCGATCTGAAAGGAGGTGTTCGCACCTCCTTCGACTACTTATTGCCCCGTAAAGTTAGAAGCTAAGTACTTTCCGTTGATGGTATAGAAAATATAAAGCGTCTGATTTGCTGGGTCAGCAATCGCATCATTCTTAAATGAAACAACCCATTCAGGACCATGTCCAAACGATTTTTCTTCGACAGAGCTAGCCGTAACCTCCGCCCAAGAAGCATCGATCTTCCCTCTATTAACGAGCTTTTGAACATGTGCCGATGCTTTATCAACAGCTTGTTCGCTTGTTATTGGGTCATGTTGATGATCATGAGAATGATCATGCCCCGGCCCAGCTAAAGCAAACTGGCTGAATATGAGTACCGCACCAAGCAGTAATGTTCTAATAAAGTTAATCATAATGTCTCTCTTTAAAACTTTGTTGTTCAGTCAATTGAATCGTGATGAGTTTTAGCTGGGACTTTCATCGAACTAGCATCCATTTCCTCATGGGCATGTAAATGATTATCTGCGCTGAAACCAAAATCATCAGGATGCTGCTCGTGCGAATATCCATGCAATTGCTGCAACAGAAGTAATATCCCTAAAGACATTAGAAATACATTTGCCGCATTAATAAAGTTAGTGAATGATTTTGTCCTACGCCACCCTGCAAGGAGAGCCACCATCACAGCGAGTACCGCTATTTGTCCAAGCTCTACACCAAGATTGAACGAAAGAATTTTAAGCACTAAGCCTTCTTCTGCGAGAGGCAGCATTTGCAAGCGCGTCGACAATCCAAAGCCATGAATCAAGCCGAATACAAATACCATGATCAGCAGATTAGGCGAAGCCACATTCAAATACTTCTTAAATCCTCCAAGATTATCGAAGGCTTTGTAGATGACGGTTAGCGCGATTACAGCATCAATCAAATAATAATTTGCCTGAACATGATACAGCGTCGCAAATAGCAACGTGATTGAATGACCAATAGTAAAAGCAGTTACAAACTTAACAATATCGTTAAATTTGGTAAGAAAGAAAACAACGCCGAAGAGGAAGAGTAAATGGTCGTACCCAGTGACCATATGGCTGGCACCCAGCTCCACGAAATCCCAGTTTGTGGCCTCAAGTGCCTTTGCCTTATCCGCCTCAGACATACCATGGCCAAAGACGAAACTACATAAAAAATACATACCAATAGCGACAGGCCACCGGTATTTTCTCAATACAGATAACATTGTGTACCTCAATAATAAATCTTAGCTTTCGCTAATAAAAAAATGATTTAAACCTAAGAGAACAACTATATTGGAGGCGCCCTAGCCTGAGATGAAAAATAGAATCGGAAGATAACGGGAACAGGAGCATCGCCTCGATAATCTTCAACGACAATCGTCTGTTCACGGTAAACATAATCGGAGCTTAGATAAGCTTGGGAGTCATGATCATTCAGCTTCTTCCCATTCTTTACGGTCCAGTCTTGGCAAAGCTCAACTACCTCACTAGTATGAGGTGCGATTTCAGCCGCAAATGCATCAACATGATGAGAAGAAATACTGTTCGTATGTATTAACTGAGAATGGGTGTGGTCATGACCATCATGATCATGATTCGAACCCAAATGGATATGCGCCGAAGCCGATTGCATTGATAAGAAAGCAATCGCTAAGAAAAGTTGCCAAATTTTGCTCTTCAAAATATCGCGCACGGGATTCCGATTATGAAAAATTTTGCAAAATTATATGTATGCCAGTGCGGGAATACTACCCACAAAATATGATTAATTATTAAAAAGCGCAGTTTAAAAAACACTGGACTATAAACGAAAAAACCGACCCTAAGGTCGGTTTTCTAATGCAAGGTCAAGAATTTATTAGAACTCTGCTTCAGCAAGATCCATCAAGGTAGCTTTACCTGCTTCGACATCTGCCGCTAGCTGATCCATCTCAGGAAGATACAGGCGATAGAAGTGGTTTGCTGCTTTCACTTTTCCTTCTAAGAAGTCTTCAGAGAAGCGCGATTTCGTACCGTCGTCTTGAGTTTGCTTAGCCATCTTGGCCCACATTACAGCCAAACTAGTTAAAGCAAACATGCGTAGGAGCGGTGTTGCTGCTGCGCCCGCTTCTTCTGGATCGCTCATCACTGTTTTCACCAATCCCATCAAGGTTTGGGTCAACTTCGCGATGAACTGCTCAGCTTGCTTCTTATGCTCTGGCAATGCATCAGCGATCAAGTCATTCATTGCTGCGATATAAGTGCGAGGTAAACGACCGCCGCGCATCGTCAGCTTACGTCCGATCAAATCAAGCGCTTGAATACCATTTGTGCCTTCGTAGATACGTGCAATGCGTCCATCACGTAATAACTGCTCTACTGGCCAATCTTGGGTGTAACCGTTACCACCCATAGACTGAAGTGCCGCATCTGCGCTGAAGTAGCCTTCGTCAGTCAAGAATGACTTCACGATTGGCGTCATGATCTGGAATAAATCATCTGCTTTTTCGCGATCCGCTTCTTCTGGAGCTGCATGTGCTAAGTCTTGCTGATAAGCAGCCCAATACGCCATTGCACGGCCAGCTTCAATCAACACCTTTTGCTTAAGCAGCATACGACGTACATCTGGGTGAACAATAATTGGATCTGCTGGACCATCTGGGTTTCTAGGGCCAGTCAATGAACGGCTCTGCAAGCGGTCTTTCGCGAAAGCCAAAGATACTTGGTAACCGGTTTCAGCTAAACCAAGACCCTGCATACCTACCATGATGCGCGCAGCGTTCATCATCGTAAACATGCACTTCAAACCTTCATTCTCTTTACCAACAAGCCAGCCTTTCGCACCCTCAAAGTTCATGACACAAGTCGCTGATCCTTTTATCCCCATTTTGTGTTCTAGGCCGCCACAGAACGCAGGGTTACGTGAACCATCTTCAAGGAATTTCGGAACCAAGAACAATGAGATGCCCTTACTTCCTGCAGGCGCATCCGGAAGCTTTGCCAACACCAAGTGAATGATGTTATCAGTCATATCGTGATCGCCGCCTGTAATCCAAACCTTGTTACCGGTGATCGACACACTACCGTCCGCTTGCGGCTCAGCTTTAGTTTTGATTAGACCAAGATCTGTACCACAATGTGGTTCTGTCAGACACATCGTGCCAGTCCACTCGCCCGCAATAAGCTTCGGCAAATAGTAAGACTGCTGGTGTTCGTTACCGTGCAATGTTAGAGCGTCAATAGAGCCGTGAGACAAACCTGGATACATACCAAACGATAAGTTGGTAGAGCAGCACATTTCATCAACTACTACTTTCAAGAAGTGTGGCAAACCTTGTCCACCATGCTCAACGGGTGAAGCGAGACCGCTCCAACCACCTTCTTGGTACGTTTTGTATGCTTCTTTAAAACCAGAAGGTGTTTTTACTGTTTTCGCTTCTGGGTCGTAGACACACCCTTCCCTGTCACCTGATGCATTGATCGGTTGAAGTACGTTTTCTGCCAATTTTGCAGCTTCTTCAAGTACAGCACGCTGCATGTCTTCTGTCGCGTCGGCAAATTGCTCGATGTTTGCGATGTTGCTGGCTTTAAGAACTTCAAAAAGAACGAAGTTTATGTTGTCCATTGGCGCTTTATAATGATTCACGATCTACCTCTTCACGTATTGAGTTTTCGTTTATTTCCGTGGGTCGTGCTGCTATACGCGCTCAAACGTACTTTGGGTTTCTCGTAGTGAAAAAAAGTCCGTTGAAAAACAACGGAAAAAACGAAGTGACAAATGACAATACACAGGTATTGAGATATATCTTCATTTGTCTGATGTTCGGATTGAAAGGCTTAGTTAAGCATTGGAGAAATTTTGAGGTGATCTTTTATTTTTTCTTCCGCTTCAATGAACAATTTGTCTAAGGGTGTAATCGCGGAGGACGCTAGATCAAAGAAAGTCTCGGAAGTCACAGATTTCAA
>NZ_LWFI01000714.1:0-401 GCF_001635735.1 Oleiphilus sp. HI0067 | reverse complement strand
CTTAGTGCCTATAGGATCTTTAGTGACTTGAATAACAAGAGGCTGACCCTCACGAAGCAAATGCGCAATATCAGGTTGCGCAGTATCTTTCTCTGCGGGCCCGACGATGTCAGAGACATGAATAAAAGCCGCACGCTCAAGACCGATATCTACAAAAGCTGCCTCCATTCCTGGCAATACGCGTACAACCTTGCCTTTATAGATATTACCGACAATCCCTAATCGACTGGATCGCTCGATATATACCTCTTGCAACATCCCGTTTTCTACAACCGCAACACGCGTTTCAACAGGGGTAACATTAATAAGCAACTCTTCGCTCAAAACACTATCCTTTGTTGCAGCAGTCTCTTGTTGCGTTCGTTGTTGTCATTATTCATTTGTTGATTGTGAACACCTTT
>NZ_LWFI01000713.1:0-486 GCF_001635735.1 Oleiphilus sp. HI0067 | reverse complement strand
TTCATGCCTCGCATGGTGTGGTAGGTAGTTTGGGTATGCCAATGGCCTACGCAGTCAGACCTGAGAAAATCCAAATTAAGCGCCGTGCCCCGGATCAGCCTTATAACTGGGCGAAGGGTGCGATTAAAGATATTGCTTATCTTGGAAGCCATTCGATTTATCATGTTGAACTAGCAAACGAAAAAATTGTACTCGTATCAATGGCCAACAGTGATCGTTGGTCAGAAGTTGATGATGGTCCTCGCCTCAGTTGGGAAGATGAGGTGTATGTATACTGGGCTGACGATAGCGGAGTTATGCTGAACTCATGAATATCGCCCAAGTATTTACCCAAACACTGAAACAATCGGGCAAGAAACTGGTCGTTCTGTTACCGTTTTCTTGGCTGCTTGTCTTCTTCTTAATTCCCTTTCTGATTGTTCTCCAGATCTCTTTTAGTGAGTCGCGCATAGCGCAGCCGCCGTTTACGGACCTCACTAGTTTTGT
>NZ_LWFI01000712.1:0-423 GCF_001635735.1 Oleiphilus sp. HI0067 | reverse complement strand
AAACTCGTAATGAGTGAATCAATCAGCAACTATGCTGCATTCGAATCGGTTTGATCTGTAACGACCTTCTCAGAAGACTCTTCTTTTTTCTTATGCTTATCGACAGACTCAACTTTTTTCTGTTTTTCATATAAGAAGGTAAGTACTTCATGACGATAGTGGTTGTACTCAGGATTATCTGCCAACGCCAAACGATCACGAGGTCGATCTAGTTTCACATCTAAGATCTCGCCAATCGTTGCCGCTGGTCCGTTAGTCATCATCACAATGCGATCAGACAATAGAACAGCTTCGTCAACATCGTGCGTGATCATAATAACTGTGTTACCAAGCTCGGCATGAATCTCCATAAGAGAATCCTGCAAGTGAGCCCGTGTTAACGCATCGAGTGCACCGAAAGGTTCATCCATGAGCAATACTTTT
>NZ_LWFI01000711.1:0-250 GCF_001635735.1 Oleiphilus sp. HI0067 | reverse complement strand
GTCAGCCGCTGCGCAAGTACGTGCCGCTTGAGTTGGGTTGTCAGGCCCTTTTGATTGACCGCCAAACGGACGCTGGTAAATACGACCTTCTTCTGTTCGAGAGAAAGGAAGTCCCATATGATCAAGCTCGAAAACCGCTTGAGGGCCAACTGAACACATGTACTCAATCGCGTCTTGGTCACCGATGTAATCAGACCCTTTAACAGTGTCATACATATGCCAACGCCAATCATCGTTTGGGTCCGCACTT
>NZ_LWFI01000710.1:0-663 GCF_001635735.1 Oleiphilus sp. HI0067 | reverse complement strand
TTCCATTGATGAGAGACCATCGCATTTGCACGTGAGTTTTGCGAGGTGGCTCGTTCATAACTTTGGCGTGCGTAGAGACAGTAAAGCAGCATGATGATAACACCTGCTACAACAGCTACAGCTGCGAGCCCAGAAAGCAGCATAATGGCAATTAGAAATACTAAGATAAAAGGGAAATCGAAATAAGAAAGCGTTNATTCTGCAGTCACCAATTTTCGAAACTGATCAATATCTTTTAGACGTGCAAGTTGTGCTGAAGCCCTTGCGCCAGTCGTCAGAGCATAGGGCAGCCAGAGTAATTTTGATGTGACGGTATATGCGATATAGATGGCAAGATCTTGTCCTGAATTATTCAGAATATCCAAGCGCATTCTCTTGAATTTGTATTCCAAAAGCGCGGTTATAATAGATCCCGCTGTTAGCCAAGCGAGACTTGAAAGAGAACCTGAAGTTAATGCGAAGGTGTAAATGATCATGATAAAGAAAGGGTTGACTGCACCCAAAATACTCACGATAAAACTGAGTATTGTTAGTTGGTGTAACTCACGGTTATAGCGATAAAAACAATACTTTATCCAGTTGCTTTTGTCTTGGCTCTCAGGCGGAGGCTCGCGAAACAATTTGGAATAACGCGAGATGTGAATGATCGTATAATTCTGCTCA
>NZ_LWFI01000709.1:0-382 GCF_001635735.1 Oleiphilus sp. HI0067 | reverse complement strand
GGCAGAAGAGGCGTAGCTGCCTGTTCCTGCCATGAGCGGTTCATTCAGCTCAGAAAACTCATACATAAACAAACCTGGCGTATTGAACGGGCTTGTACCTTTAAGTGTGTAGGGGTTGAGTGAGTCAAAAGTGCCGAAGCCCATTAGACGTAAAGTTCCGCCTTTTGGTGCGTTAGGGTTTACCCAGTCAAAATGTGTAAAGCCTTCATCGTATTTTGCAGAACCATAGAGAGAAAGCGCATGCCCTGAAATGATTGTTGGCTTAGGAGCTTCGGATTCACTGTGCGCGTATTGGCTCAGTAATAGAAGGCTCAAAAGAATGAAAAGAGTGTTTGCCATAGTTTGAGCCTTAGGTCCTTTTAAGATGCTTAAAGTAAGTCGG
>NZ_LWFI01000708.1:0-291 GCF_001635735.1 Oleiphilus sp. HI0067 | reverse complement strand
GTCCATATTTTAAATGGTGAGGCTGTACTTCGATCTTCAGCAGGTAAGCGAAGGTTGCCCGCATAACTTTCAGCACGTGCTGGCTGATACAGCATAGTAGGAATGTCAGGGTCGACAAAAAATACCCAGAAATGATCTTCGATCACATTCAAGGCCACTTGCCCACGACATACGGGCCCCTTGATGTAACCCATTATCGTGAATTCAGCTTCTTGTAACATGAATTTATACCGCGCTGAAGCCGGAAGCTCTTTAAACGTAATAAATGGATTCGATGCACTCTTAGCATCA
>NZ_LWFI01000707.1:0-277 GCF_001635735.1 Oleiphilus sp. HI0067 | reverse complement strand
ACACGAGAAATCGTCATGTTCTTAACTACATATTGACCACGGCCGCCGACTGTACCAAGCTCGAATTTAGCTACGGGCTGATCTGTAGTGAAAGAGTAACTATCCTCTAGATTTCCACTCTCTCGAAAACCACCTTGTGAATCAATTAGATTGCCGTGTGTATCATACGCACGGATCACAACCTGAGTAGCCTGGTTATTGTTCGCATCAAACCAACTTCCTAGACCGCTTAATTCGAAGGTCACATGGTTGATCTCATCACCTGAGATCTCGACTG
>NZ_LWFI01000706.1:0-685 GCF_001635735.1 Oleiphilus sp. HI0067 | reverse complement strand
ATATGCTGCTTATAGAGGTTGTAATACATACCAAGCTCGCGTAAATCATTTGTGTAGCCATGATTCCCACTAAAGTTTTGTTTATAGATAGAGAAACATGTTTCACTCGCATTACGCGTACAATGTATGATCTTCGCCTCTGGCAACACTGCTGCAATAAAAGCACTCATCATGTAGTTGTAGGGCATCTTATCGGTAAAGTAGACCGGCAAGAGCTCATCACGCTGAGATTGCATTGCGCGTACTTGCCCTAAATACTCTGCAAACGCCGCGTGTAATGCAGTCGCAATCTCATCAACGGAGTCGCTCTGCATAATGCGATCGTTGTGCTTAGAAAAACACTCTGAAAGCGTTTTTAACTCACCTTCAGCCCCTACTTTTGAATGACTCGACAAAATCTGTTCGATCAAAGTAGTGCCCGAACGAGGCATGCCCAGAATAAAGATTGGAGCAGCTCCATCCTCTATCTTCGGTTTATTAGCCAACGCTTCTATCAGCTCGGGAGTCATTGCTTTCTGCAGCATCGCGAACATGCTTTGCGTCTGCGTATGTGCATATTGGTAGCCAGAACGATTTAAGTCGTTACCCTGCTTCAAATACTCAAAACTCATCGACTTATCGCCTTTTTTGTCATAGTGCATACTGACAACATAGGCCAAATTCATCTTCGCATCAGCTGGCAAAC
>NZ_LWFI01000705.1:0-434 GCF_001635735.1 Oleiphilus sp. HI0067 | reverse complement strand
CACTTTACCGACATCACTCAATAACGCAGATAGCCCTAATTTCAAGGTTTCTCGACTATCCCATTTCAATGCCGAAGCTAAACTCATCGATAACACAGTCGTACGAAAAGCATGCTCAATTAAATAAGACTGTTTACGCTTTGTTTGGCACAGTGCGAGCCACGCATACAAATTTCGAGAAATGCTCTCTTGGCATCGCTCNATAATTGGTTGAATATCTTGAGAAACACTAACAGAGCTGCCGCATCGAAATGCAGCATAGACGTCATAAATAACGTCCATAAGCTCTTTTGCCAGAGATTGAGCATGAAGAAATTCACGCTCAAAAGGGTGTTCGATTGTCGCTTTCATTGCATATGCATCGCGACCACAAACCTGAACATCTTGACTAAACGTATAACTACTATAGTTGTTCTCGCCTAACACTGTACGTC
>NZ_LWFI01000704.1:0-1151 GCF_001635735.1 Oleiphilus sp. HI0067 | reverse complement strand
TAATCTCGCCGACAATGAACTGTCATTGTTCGAGATTGGCGAAGCCTACGAAAGCCGCATTGAAATCATTTGCGATGACGTTGATGCCACTTGGGAAGAGTCTTTGGTAGCGTGTTTGGTTTCTTAGTGTTTAGCTACCGCGCAAAACACTCGGAAGAAGCTAAGTCATTTAGCTTCTTCCGGATTTCTATCAAGCACTTACATACTGCCATTCAACAGGTTCTGATCTTCAAGCGTCTTCTGCAAAATATCGACTTCGCTGATACCTGTGGTATCAGCACCGTAGATCTCATCCATTGAAACGCCTTCAATCTTAATTTCTTGATCAACATCAGCACCATCGCCACCTGTATGAATCGATAGAACGGTGTTGCCATCCTCATCTTCGCTCAAGTCGATAAAGTCAGAGGAGCCTGAGTTTAAGCTGTCTTCAGGTAAGAATTTAGTCAAATCGATATGGTCGGTGCCTACTTCAAAATTAGCAATCGTATCGGTAAAAATTCTACGGTAGTATTTTCATCATTCGTCACGAATTTAAATGTGTCTACACCCCCACCGCCAGTTAAGATATCGGTACCTTTCCCGCCTACTAGTAGATCATCTCCTATACCGCTAGAAAGGGTGTGATCGCCGACAATACCGTATATAGCAGCATTCATACTATCGTCGGCGACATCATACGTAAAAATAATCGATTGGTTCTCGTGCAGATTTGGCGTAAAGGTCCACGTGCCATCTACATTATCTAACTCAACGAGTATGCTGAGATTCTGAACAACAATATATTTCATGACGCCCTCGTGAAACCTAGACTCCCAAAATGATTCCGTCGCACTAAAGTCAATTTTTTGTAACTAAAGACACCATTCTGGTTAATGAGGTCTAGAAAAGAAAACAGCTACTAAGCCCCACAGAATTGGTTATTTTGTGTTCAGCTCAAGATATTTTTGAAACAGGATGTAACGATCCTCTAATACAACTAGAAAACTTAGCTAGAACAACCTTCCTTAATTACCATTACTTTTACCCGGGAAGGTTAACTTTTACTCACCGCTTACATATAAAAACACGCTTGCCATAGTCAAAAAGGCTAGTCATAGTTAATGCATTGCTGTTCAACCATACCTGCACCAACAAAGATAAAAACAACT
>NZ_LWFI01000703.1:0-849 GCF_001635735.1 Oleiphilus sp. HI0067 | reverse complement strand
TCCGCACCAGTTTGTTTTTGAATATACCCACCAAGGTGCTTATCTGGGCCCCAGATTATTTTTTCGCCTTTCCGATCAAGGTGCTCAATAACATCAAGAGCAATGCTCGACGTAACAACCCAATCAGCCCGCGCCTTAACCGCAGCAGAGGTATTTGCATACACGACAACCGTGCGATCGGGGTGCTGATCGCAGAATGCAGAAAACTCCTCAACAGGACAACCAATATCTAATGAACAGGTCGCCTCAAGAGTCGGCATAAATACACGCTTTTCAGGACTTAAGATCTTGGCTGTTTCACCCATAAAGCGCACACCTGCGACGACCACAGATTCAGCTTCGTGCTTCGCGCCAAAGCGTGCCATTTCAAGTGAATCGGACACGCACCCACCGGTTTCCTCAGCTAAGCCTTGAACCAACGGATCCGTGTAATAGTGTGCAATCAACACAGCATTGTTCTGTTTCAACAGCCCTTTTATTTCTGCTGTGAGTTGATCTACCTGTGCTTGATCAATCGCTTGTGGGATTTTTTCGTGCGCTAAATGCTCTTGTACTAGAACGCGGTCTTGAAAGTCACTCATGTATTACATATATCCGGTGGAAATAATCGGCGCATATTATAGTAAAGTCACTGCGCTAGGACTACTGCGCTATTCGTAAAAAGAACACTGTACTGCTGCAGCATAAAAATTAACGGCTCTTATCTCGCAAGGAAATAAGTAACGCTTACGTGACTGAGCTTAGAATAAGATTGTTTTTTACTGATAGAGAGAGTGGTATGTCGTGCGGATTACTCGCTTCGCTCGCCCTTCGGGTCGTTGTCGTGACGAGCGCGCGCCAACGTTGTCT
>NZ_LWFI01000702.1:0-352 GCF_001635735.1 Oleiphilus sp. HI0067 | reverse complement strand
ATAGAACAAACGGAAATGAATTCTTTTTAGACGGTATGAGCATTGACTATATCGCGCCGGATGCCACGTTGGCTTATAACCCTACCTCTGGAAAATTCGAGTACGTAGCATCTCAAGTGGATCTTGAATTGCGTGCTGATGCCATACGATTAAGCACTAATGCCAACAATAATGGTGTGTCTAACGATGTAGATAGCGGAGTATTGCTGCCGAGTTACGGAAGTCTTTGGTCTAAGTTAGCGTTGAGTCAATCTATTCAGCTAGGTGCCGGTGGTCGGGATGGCGTAGAAGGCTTTAATTTGGATACTCAGGCAACAATTTCTAGTTGGGATTTGGCTTGGGGTGATGATAC
>NZ_LWFI01000701.1:0-308 GCF_001635735.1 Oleiphilus sp. HI0067 | reverse complement strand
GGTGATCGCGCATTATAAGATCGATTTCTCCTAGGCGGCATGAATAATTGCGGGCAATAAGTTTTAGTCCGTTCTTCAATAGATGCTTTTCTGCCAATCGCTCGTATTTCGTTCCCTTGTTGTTCATTTATATCGTCCCTGATACATGAATTAATTAATTGGTATAGCTTTCCCGCCTTGATATTTAGCCCATTGCAGTCTTCGGATAATTGATCCATCGTCGTCAATAGCGAGTTTCCCTGTTCGTCCCTGAACAAAGCTATTTGGGATCTCGCGGAGCAACGCTAAGCGTGGCGATAGTGCATACG
>NZ_LWFI01000700.1:0-338 GCF_001635735.1 Oleiphilus sp. HI0067 | reverse complement strand
TTACTATTTTAACCAAGCTCAGGCACTTATCGCCGACACGGAAATATACATTCGTGGTAACTACCGTGACCGACGCGGTATCGCATACAGATCTCAAAAGGCAGATACCGAAGCACTTCATGCATACAAAACCGCTCTTGATAGTAAACGCTTAGTTGAATTCGATGAATCTGACACAGAAGACTATTTAATAGCCCTAAAACAAAAGCTTTTCGCTTTATCCAACGAAATAACAGAAACACCAATTATTCCCGTCACCATTGATGAACTCATTGAGCTATTGGTGAGTAATGTCAAACTTACAGGGAGCCAAGTGCCTGAACAAGAAACAGACTTCA
>NZ_LWFI01000699.1:0-275 GCF_001635735.1 Oleiphilus sp. HI0067 | reverse complement strand
CGGTGAACTGTGCAATTATGGGTGCGTCTCTATTCATGGTAGAGCGTGACTATAACCTCGGTGAATCAGTGGTTTATGGTGTGGGTGCAGGTGTTGGTTGGGCTCTAGCAATTGCAGCTCTGGCTGGCATCCGTGAAAAGTTGAAATACAGCGACGTACCAGAAGGCCTTCGTGGTCTTGGCATAACCTTCATTACTGTTGGTTTGATGTCACTTGGTTTTATGTCGTTCAGCGGTATTTCACTGTAGCTGTTAGACGAAGAGGTTTAAAAGGGT
>NZ_LWFI01000698.1:0-235 GCF_001635735.1 Oleiphilus sp. HI0067 | reverse complement strand
ACCAGACCAACTGCACCCAGAACGCCGACTTTCACGTTGTCGACAAACTGAAGGATCGAGTTCAGAATTTCTTGGCCTTTTTCTCCCATCGGTAAGAGAAAATGCTCGATCGCAGGCATGAAGTGATTTTGTACGTTGAAATATCGCAGCAATGAAAAGCTCAGCGCTAAGAGCGGCACAACGGATAAAATACTGGTAAACACCAAGCTCATTGCGTGCAAAGAGACATTGCCTT
>NZ_LWFI01000697.1:0-231 GCF_001635735.1 Oleiphilus sp. HI0067 | reverse complement strand
CTCGCCTTAGGGGCAGCTCTGCTTTTGTATGTTGCAAAACACGTCAACGCTCACTTGATAGAACAAGTGATGTTTGGCTCCATTCTCGTCACTACGGTGAATGATTTAGTGATGTTGGTGATTATTTGTAGCATCGTTGCAGTGCTGGCTTATCACTATGGCAACCACGCTTATTTGGTCGCGATATCACCTGAAGTAGCACACAGCCAGCGCATCAACACACGCCTTCAT
>NZ_LWFI01000696.1:0-2035 GCF_001635735.1 Oleiphilus sp. HI0067 | reverse complement strand
GATGAGGATGTTCAGCAAGATGCGTTGGTGAAAGATTTGGAGTCAATTGGACAAAAGATCGCTCGTTTGGGAGCGATTAACTTGGCTGCTGTCGAGGAGTATGAGACGCAGCTAGAGCGAAAGACGTATCTTGATGAGCAGAATGATGAGTTAATTGATGCCTTAGATGTGTTGACGCAAGCTATTCGAAAAATCGATAAAGAAACAAGGCATAGGTTTAAGCAAACTTATGATCGCGTCAATGCAGGTTTGCAGAATTTGTTTCCAAAGATATTTGGGGGTGGCAGCGCAAAACTTGAGCTGGCCGATTCGGATTTGCTTGAGACAGGGGTGAGTATTCTTGCTAGGCCTCCAGGAAAAAATAATTCAACGATACATCTCCTTTCTGGCGGTGAGAAAGCTTTGACAGCCCTTGCATTGATTTTTTCTATTTTCAAACTTAATCCAGCGCCATTCTGTATGTTGGATGAAGTAGATGCGCCTTTAGATGATGCGAATGTTGGGCGTTTTGCTCGACTTGTCAAAGAAATGTCCGATACCGTTCAGTTCATATATATATCGCATAATAAGGTTTCTATGGAGATGGCTGACCAGCTTATGGGGGTTACTATGCACGAGCCTGGAGTCTCTCGATTGGTGTCCGTGGATATTGATGCGGCTGCTCAGTTAGTCGACGCTTAAAAGGCTATCCAACAGTTAATTTAGGTTTAATCTTGAGCGTTGGTCTCCTTGTTGTTTTCTAGCTACTATATGCCTTGATAAAAAGGCTATCCTAGCCTTTATGTTCTCAGATTATCTATACGTGGAATGAGTTCTTAATGAGCCTTAGAGAGTGGTTAATTGTAGTTGGTGTCGTCATTATCTTAGGGATTTTGATCGATGGTCTTCGTAGAATGCGTCTCGCAAAACAAGACTCTCTTAAAATGTCCCGAGATTTAGGTGGGCAAATAGATTCTTCCCCCCTTGATGATGATTTTAATCCTGAGCTTCCTGGAGGCGGTGTTCGAGTTGTATCTGCAGGAGCGGATTCTGTTGATAGTGAACTTGATGAACAGAATTTACTGTCTATTTCGGCGCAAGACGATTCAGATTTATTTGAGCCTAAAGTTTCAATTGAATCGGATGAGTCTGAGATTGAGAAACCTTCTTCTAGCAAGCCTAAGCAAGCGAAAGCTAAGATTGATGCAACAACAAAGCCCAAAGAGGAAACTGTAGAATCAGACTCAGCAATCGATCATGAAGTCATCGTGATTAATGTTGATGCGCAACCAGGTCAAAATTTTGCGGGCGCAGATGTAAATAAACTTCTTGTAGCTTGTGGTATGAAACATGGCGAGATGTCTATTTTTCATCGACATGAAGAGGACTTGTTAAGTCCTATTCAATTTAGCGTCGCGAATGCTGTTGAGCCTGGATATTTTGATCCAGACAAGCTCGAGACCTTATCCACTCCGGGAGTAAGCTTCTTTATGAGTATTCCCGGACCAAAGAATTACTTGCAAGCTTTTGACTTTATGTATGAAACGGCGAAGTGCTTTGCAGATAATTTGCAAGGTGAGTTGAAGGACGAGCATCGCAGCGTATTGACTTCGCAGACTGTTGAACATTATAAGCAGAGAATTAGAGAGTTTGAGCGCAAGCAGTTGTGCAAAATGCGTCCTTAAGGTTGTTTCGTGTCATTCGATAAAATTCGAGATGAGATTGCAGAGTTATCTGAATCTCTAAATACCTATAATCGTCTTTATTATTTAGAAAGCGCTCCGACTATTAGCGATCAGGAATATGATCAGCTATTTCAACGACTCAGATCGCTCGAAGAAGAATATCCGGATCTAAAAAGATCAGATTCCCCTACTCAACGTGTGGGAAGTGCACCTTCTGGTGAGTTCTCGCAAATTGCTCATCGTATTCCAATGCTTTCACTCGATAATGCTTTTTCTAACGAGGATTTGCTGGATTTTTATAGTCGCATTGGTCAAAAAGTAGATGGTGAAGTTTCTTTGTTTGCCGAACCGAAGCTGGATGGTATTGCGGT
>NZ_LWFI01000695.1:0-203 GCF_001635735.1 Oleiphilus sp. HI0067 | reverse complement strand
TTGCGCTTGGGCAACCGCAAGTCCATAGCCTGGAACCATCACAACGCTGCGCGCACCGTCTAAGAGTAGTGCAAGGTCATCTGGCGTTGCGTATTTCACTTTGCCGTCATAAAACTCGCTGTCGTTTGACTTCGACTGCGTATCAGCCTGCGGCCCAAATGCACCACCAAAGAGAACGTTTGGTAGTGAACGGTTCATGGCTT
>NZ_LWFI01000694.1:0-570 GCF_001635735.1 Oleiphilus sp. HI0067 | reverse complement strand
AGTCATGATGTGACTATCAAAAGTACGCTCACAGTATTTGCACTTCATACGCACATCTTCTTGATCCACGATCACTTTAAAACTGCTGTTGACGGGCTCGCCATGGGTGATGCAGTTACTGTTCGGGCATTTGAATACGGATTCGATTACTTCAGGTAGGGCTAGAGGAAGCTTTTTAACAACACGGTAGCCTTCAATTTGGTTAACTGTCGCATTTGGCGCATAGATCGCTAATTGGCTAGCTTGCTGTTGAGTCAAAAAGACATTCTCAATTTTGATAATGTCCTTTGCTTTCGTAGCTGAAGATGAAGACGGTAGGTTTAAGCCGATGGTGACTTTTTCTGTACCTTGTTCGATATCGAACAAACGTAGTATCTTCAATCCAACGTTCGCTGGGATATGGTCGATGACTGTGCCATTTTTGATCGCCTCGACCTGCATTTTTGTTTGCTTGTCCATAGTCATGCCCCCCTTAGTAGTCTTCGTTTAATAGTAAGGCGAGTAGTGCCTCGCGCGCATAGACGCCATTTTCGGCTTGCTCGAAATAATACGCATGCTTCGTTTTATCTA
>NZ_LWFI01000693.1:0-483 GCF_001635735.1 Oleiphilus sp. HI0067 | reverse complement strand
AAGCACCATCGCTGGTTGACTATGAGATAAGGAGAGCTCCTTGCGTGTCACGGAAAATAGTTGCTTGGTCATTTTTGGCGCCTCAGGAGACTTAGCCGCACGAAAACTGATTCCCGCCTTACTGCATTTATTTCAAGCTAAATACCTACCAGAAGACCTCTATGTTCTGGGCGTTAGTCGTTCAGATTACGATGATCAACGCTACAGAGAACGTTTGCTTGCTTTTATTGAGCAAGAAACTGAGATTGATCACTCAGTCGTTATCGAGTTTTTGGAGCGGGTTTATTATCACGCAATGGACCCCGCAAGCGAGAGTGCTTATCCATCTCTTAAGCAAAGGCTCAGTCATCTCGCTACTGAGCATAATACTTCGAACAATGTTCTTTATTACCTGGCGACACCTCCTAGCTTATTTCAGGTGATTCCTGAACATCTTTCGCAACATGGAATGACGCAGGCAGAATCTGGCTATAAACGCTTGGT
>NZ_LWFI01000692.1:0-474 GCF_001635735.1 Oleiphilus sp. HI0067 | reverse complement strand
GGCGATTTTAAGTACGCATATGATTAGACAACGCACACTCAAAAACACTATTCGCGCAACGGGCGTGGGCTTGCATTCAGGTAAGAAGGTATATTTGACCTTGAAGCCCGCACCGATCGACTCTGGCATTGTTTTCATCCGCACGGATCTGGAACCAAATGTGGAAATAGTCGCTCGCGCAGAGAATGTTGGTGAGACCATGCTATCTACTACGCTAGTTAAAAATGGCGTAAAAGTAGCAACGGTAGAGCATTTGCTATCAGCGATGGCTGGCCTCGGTATCGATAATTGTCGTATCGAATTGAGCTCAGAAGAAGTGCCTATTATGGATGGCTCCGCGGGGCCTTTTGTTTTCTTGATTCAGTCCGCCGGAATTCAAGAACAAGATGCTGCGAAGAAGTTTATTCGCATTACTCGTGAAGTTACGGTTGAAGAAGATGGCAAGGTAGCGACCTTTGTTCCTTTCGAGGGCTT
>NZ_LWFI01000691.1:0-408 GCF_001635735.1 Oleiphilus sp. HI0067 | reverse complement strand
TTCATTAAACGTGAAGGCCAAGCCCTCATTATCACTATCATGGGCAATGCCTACGGAGCGCGAAAACGGCGAGGCTCTAAATCAATCTGAGATATACGGATATAAACTTGCCTTTGGCAGCAGCGAAAACTCACTAAGCAATAGCGTTGAAATTGTAGGCGCGCAAAACACAAACTTTACACTTTCAAATCTTGATCCCGGCAGTTTATACCTGCACATTGCTACGATAGATTCAGACCGAATCACAGGCCGTTTCTCTCAGCCTATTGAAGTCATTCTTCAATAAAAAGTAAATGGCCCATTATTTCTCAAGCGACAATGTGAAACTTCATTACCGAGACATCGGTAACGGGCCAGCAATTATATTCCTTCACGGCTTTGGCATGCATTCTGGCCACTGGCTTCCTT
>NZ_LWFI01000690.1:0-396 GCF_001635735.1 Oleiphilus sp. HI0067 | reverse complement strand
GCTGAAAGATGGTTGCTCAGCCATGGATGTTCTTAGAGCAACATTTCCTGCCGGCACATTAAGCGGAGCGCCTAAGATTCGCGCAATGGAAATAATTGATGAGTTAGAGCCAGTGAAGCGTGGTGTATATGGCGGCGCAGTCGGATATTTGTCTTGGAGCGGCAATATGGACACTGCAATCGCGATTCGAACAGCCGTGATTAAAGATGATGTGCTTCATATTCAAGCTGGAGCCGGTGTCGTTGCAGATTCAGTGCCTTTAAACGAGTGGGAAGAAACCATGAATAAAGGGCGAGCCGTATTCAGAGCTGTGGCAATGGCAACGCAAGGTGTAGACAGTGTTTCTAATGAATCTGCAAAGGGGGATAAGTAATGTTGTTAATGATTGATAACTAT
>NZ_LWFI01000689.1:0-660 GCF_001635735.1 Oleiphilus sp. HI0067 | reverse complement strand
AATTCTAATCGGCATACCGACCTATGCAGTGATTGCCCGACGCTTTAAGCAAAGCCGCCGTTCAATTCTGCTTGAAATCACAATCATTACGTTCGCGTGGTGCTCTGTCATCTTTGTCGCAGGACGCGAAGGATTCTTGCTGCTAGATGCGGCTATTTAGCAAAACGATCGAACCAACTAAAAAAGCCGCCAAGTATCAGAAATACATTGGCGGCAAAATTAGCTAAGGGAGCTCAACTAATTAGAACTTCGCACCTAACCACAACCAAGCTTTATCTGTATCAACTTTGTTAGTGCCAGCATCACCCGCTGAGTACATACCGTACTTAAACCCAGCAGAATAGGTTTTGTTGAACTTCTTCGCGAGCAACAAATCAAGCTCGCTTCCGAAGTCATCAACTCCTGCAGTGCTCTCATCCGCAGAAAAATCATGGTAAGTCGCAGCTAACTTAAAGCCTGCTAGCTTTGTGCTGACAGATACATAGGTATCTACTAGACCTTGGTTTGGCGTTCCAAGAAATTGATCGGTCCAGCCATTGAATTTATGGCCAGTCGCGAGAGGGGTTGAGAAACCATACATTCCTTCATCAGATCCCAATTGTTCGTAGCCTAGTTTCGCGGTAATTCCTTTCACAGCGGCACCTAACTCGAGTGCCAAGT
>NZ_LWFI01000688.1:0-363 GCF_001635735.1 Oleiphilus sp. HI0067 | reverse complement strand
AGCCGCAGGTAGTGAAATAAAATAGTTTTGTCCCTTCAACAACGTCACTGTGTAAGGACAGCTCCTTGATGTGTTGAAGTAAGGTTCCGCCCACTCCATGAACAATGCATTTAGGCTTTCCAGTTGTGCCTGATGAATAAAGGATATAAAGCGGGTCGTTAAAATCGACTTCTTCAAAATGAAGTTTGATCTTGTCGTTACTCTTAATCGCATTAATCCAATCTAAGTGCTTAGCAGTATTGAGTGTCAGGATATGGGATGTGTCGCGATCAATAGGGTTAAAACTAATGACTGCTTGAAGTGAGGGTAGGCTGTCAACGACAGAACTAATCTTGTCGGCAAGAGAAAGTACTTTTCCAGCAT
>NZ_LWFI01000687.1:0-688 GCF_001635735.1 Oleiphilus sp. HI0067 | reverse complement strand
CTAGGGCCAAACCGCTGATATACCAATTCCACATCATCCAGCCGCAGGTAGTGAAATAAAATAGTTTTGTCCCTTCAACAACGTCACTGTGTAAGGACAGCTCCTTGATGTGTTGAAGTAAGGTTCCGCCCACTCCATGAACAATGCATTTAGGCTTTCCAGTTGTGCCTGATGAATAAAGGATATAAAGCGGGTCGTTAAAATCGACTTCTTCAAAATGAAGTTTGATCTTGTCGTTACTCTTAATCGCATTAATCCAATCTAAGTGCTTAGCAGTATTGAGTGTCAGGATATGGGATGTGTCGCGATCAATAGGGTTAAAACTAATGACTGCTTGAAGTGAGGGTAGGCTGTCAACGACAGAACTAATCTTGTCGGCAAGAGAAAGTACTTTTCCAGCATATATATACCCAGTGCATGTAATCAACAGTTTGGGTTCAATCTGACTAAAGCGGTCTAGTATTCCGCTTTCACCGAAATCAGGCGAGCAGGATGACCAAACTGCGCCTAGAGAGGCACATGCTAGCATCCCAATAATTGCGTGCTCACTATTGGTTGTAATCGCAGCAATGCGATCACCTTTCTGTATGCCATTGTCTTTGAATGTGGAGGCGAGGGCAGCAACTGCATCTTGAAGTTCTTTGTATGTATAAGAGAATTGTTTACCAAGCTCATTAAAGACTGTTAT
>NZ_LWFI01000686.1:0-926 GCF_001635735.1 Oleiphilus sp. HI0067 | reverse complement strand
CTGACAACGATCGCACCTAGGCCTGATGCTGAAATAATTAGCAATACGCTTGAGGCCAAGCTGCCACCGAAGAGCACTGGTGTAGAAGCACGAATGCCTTGTTTAAGCGTGCTGTTTACCATTAATAACGATAAAGGGCCCGGTATCGCGATGACGATGATGATCGCGGTGAAGTAGAGGAGCCAAGTTTCAATTTGCATTCGATACCCGTTTTCTGTTGGTGTCATGCCGGACGTGATCCGGTATCTTTCAGCCTTACAGGCTGGTTTAATTTAGTACTACTTATCTTGTTTTTATGTTCTTTCTTGCTCGCACAAGAAAGAACCAAAGAAGTGCGTACCTGCTCTTCG
The DNA here is from genome assembly GCF_001635735.1 of Oleiphilus sp. HI0067. NCBI lineage: Bacteria > Pseudomonadati > Pseudomonadota > Gammaproteobacteria > Oceanospirillales > Oleiphilaceae > Oleiphilus > Oleiphilus sp. HI0067. Next base: position 576 of record NZ_LWFI01000686.1, on the reverse strand, counting down.
GCCCTTCGGGTTCATTCGTAACTTGGTTAAAAATGGCGCTGCGGAACTTATCCGCTTCGCGGATTTCGGACAGTCTTCGCTGTATCCATTTTTAACTTGCAGTTACTCATCCTTCGAGAAGGCAATTTTGCTTCGATAAAGTTGGTGATTACACCAATTTCCTTTCGCGACTCACCTAGTCAGAAAGGGTAGTGTAGGCTTCGATTAAGCTTTACGAATACTCCTAGCTTTATCGGAGTAGCCTCTTTCCCCATCTCGAAGGGCGAAAACTCGCTAGTTCAAATCGGATTAAGCGAGGACTATTTGAGCGTAGCGAGTTCCGCAGCGCCGATTTGAACAAGAGTTTAAGCGTAGCCGAAGACCCTGAGAGTTTGGGTCGCCTTTAGATTCCAAAGACCTTTGGCGATGCAAAGGTCTTTGGGCGCGGTCGGCCGCCGCCGGCAGGATAAATGGAAATAAATCTGTCATGCCGCGAGCCAACGCATAGCCCTTAACTCGACCTTTAGGTCGAAACCTGAAATCGCATCCTGTGGCAAAGCCACAAAAACAAAAAAAGGGGCCAAAGGCCCCTAAAAA
>NZ_LWFI01000685.1:0-1497 GCF_001635735.1 Oleiphilus sp. HI0067 | reverse complement strand
ATAATCTCAGCAAGCACAGTCGCCAAGTTCGCAGTTTTGTTAGAGGGGTAAAGATAGAGCATGACAGTCCTTGCCGAATTGAACAGTCAGTATAACGAGATTGGACTGAAGTGTTCTATATCGAAGCAAAGGCGTAATGAGAAGTTAAGAAATGAGTGCCAACTTGCCTACTGCTTTTAGACAAAAGCAGAAGTACTTCGAGCTAAGCGATTAGAAATTCAATGGCAGGCCTATCACCTGCAGCCCCATTAATATATTCCCTTTAAAAAGCGCCCTAAATCTCCTTTTAGCAGAGCGCCCTAATTGTTATATTTAAACTAGCTACACTCATCGCAACAAAGGATTGCTCGCTCTATGAATATCGTTCTTGAATACCTTTTCTCTGTCCAAGCGGCTGTACTAGTCGCCATCCTTATTGTCTTAAAATTAGGCATCAAATTTGTACCTCAGAACAGAGCTTACATCGTCGAGCGCTTTGGTAAGTATAATCGAACGATCGAAGCTGGTATCAATATGATTGTACCATTTATAGATAGTGTAGCGCATGATCGCTCATTGAAAGAGCAGGCTGTTGACGTTCCTAGCCAAGGCGCTATCACCAAAGACAATATCTCTCTGACGGTAGATGGTGTGCTGTATTTTAGAGTACTCGATCCTTATAAGGCGTCTTATGGTGTTGAAGATTATGCCTTTGCGGTGACCCAACTTGCGCAAACCACGATGCGTTCAGAGATCGGTAAGATAGAGCTCGATAAAACATTTGAGGAACGTGATCAACTCAATGCCAATATCGTCAACTCTATTAACCAAGCGGCTGAGCCGTGGGGTGTTCAGGTTTTACGCTACGAGATAAAAGACATTGTTCCTCCACAAAGCGTGATGTCGAGTATGGAAGCGCAAATGCGTGCCGAACGTGAGCGCCGCGCTAAAATTCTAGAGTCGGAAGGTGATCGACAAGCGGAAATCAACCGTGCTGAAGGTGAGAAAAGAGCACAGGTTCTTGCTGCAGAAGCGGAAAAACAACAACAGATCTTAACTGCCGAAGGTGAAGCGCAAGCGATTATTCGCGTAGCCGAAGCGCAGGCTGCGGCTTTGCAAAAAATTGGTAATATCGCCGTCACCAATGAAGGCAGCTCAGCTATTCAATTAGAATTGGCGCAAAAAGCAATCGCAGCAAAAGAGGCGATTGCCAAAGAATCTTCTGTGGTATTGTTACCCGATGGGAATACAGAAGCGGCTTCTGTCGTTGCTCAAGTTCTGTCTATCGCGGATTCTTTGAAAAAGTAAGAGACTTCAATGCCTGAACTATTTACGAGTTTGCCAACATTATTATCTTTTGTTGGCGTTGCGCTGATCATCATAGAAATATTGGTACTGGGTTTCAGTAGTATTTTCCTGATTTTCGTGGCTGTTGCATGTTTTACTACGGCTGTATTAATGTCGATCGGTCTGTTTGAGCATTCGATTTTGAACGCCTCTGTCTCTGTCGCGATCTTC
>NZ_LWFI01000684.1:0-652 GCF_001635735.1 Oleiphilus sp. HI0067 | reverse complement strand
AGATGATATGAATGACCGTCTTGATGCCCCTGAGATTCATGACGGTATTCGTGATGAGGGTGGCAAGTTAACGCTCGAAATTTATAAATGTCGTAAGCCGATTATTGCTGCAATTAACGGTGCCGCGGTTGGTATTGGTGCCACAATGACTTGCGCAATGGACATTCGTCTCGCGTCCGAAAAAGCGCGGATTGGATTTGTGTTTAACAAGATAGGCATCGTTCCTGAAGCATGCTCCTCTTGGTTCTTGCCCCGTATTGTCGGTTTACCAAAATCATTAGAACTTTGCTTTACCGGTGACATTATTGATGGTGCTGAGGCAAAAGATATTGGATTTGTGACGAATGTATTGCCAGCTGAAGAGTTGCTTAATGAGGCTTATGCTCTAGCTCGTCGAATTGCTAAGCATAGTCCTGTTGCGCTAGCGCTTACTCGCCAGATGCTGTATCGAAATTCGGCAAAAGGACATCCTTTAGAAGCACATAAAATTGATTCTCTAGGGATGTTTTACCAAAGTATTGCTGACGGTAAAGAGGGCGTTAGTGCTTTCTTAGAAAAGCGGCCTGCTGAATATAAACAGAAATGCTCTACGGATATGCCAAGTTTTTATCCGGGGGAATATTGATTTGGCTTGCATTTAGTTGAACAAAAA
>NZ_LWFI01000683.1:0-285 GCF_001635735.1 Oleiphilus sp. HI0067 | reverse complement strand
GTCCTGACGGTATTAATTGGCCTACTGGCGATGATGGCAAGGTGTCCTTCCGACTAGAGAAGTTAACAGAAGCAAATGGCATCGCGCATGAGGCTGCGCACGACGCTATGTCTGATGTGTATGCCACGATTGAACTAGCCAAATTGATTAAGCAAAGGCAGCCAGCTTTATACAAATTTGCATTCGATATGCGCAGTAAGACCGCAGTCCAAAATTTTCTGGATCAGCATCAAGGGCAACCGTTTTTGCATGTATCGTCAAAAATTGCCGTAGATAAGGGTTGTA
>NZ_LWFI01000682.1:0-662 GCF_001635735.1 Oleiphilus sp. HI0067 | reverse complement strand
TCCCCGGCGTATCCAATAACAACGCACCTTGCGGAAGCGAGATCAATGCGCGTGAAGTGGTTGTATGCCGACCTTTACTGTCATCTTCACGAATACCGCCGGTACTTTGCAGCTGTTCACCAAGCAATGTATTTGCGAGTGTCGACTTACCGACTCCAGAGGAACCTAATAATACAATTGTCTCACCCTCGACGAGCCAAGGCTCAAAGTCTTCATGAGACGCTACATCAAGTGCATTGACGGCTAAGACAGATAAATTCGGATCAATACTTTGTACCTGTGATACTAAAGCCTCAACATTATCAGCGAGGTCTGCCTTTGTAATAACAACCACAGGATCAGCATCCGCTTCATTGACCAAAGCTAAAAAACGCTCAATACGATTTAAGTTGAAATCATGATTCGCCGAACTCACGATAAACGCTGTATCTACATTCGCCGAGATCAACTGCTCTTTCACTTCACTACCCGCAGCCTTGCGTGCGAAACGACCTTTACGTTCAAGCAAACGATGAAAACGATAGGCACTGTTTTGACTACCTTCACTCTCTTCAATCAACAAAAGCCAGCCCCCCACCACAATAGGCGGCATACTTGGAACAATACTCAAGGCAAACGTTTACTCGCCAGTATCTACTAATAACTCCGAGCGGTGTTGTTCA
>NZ_LWFI01000681.1:0-496 GCF_001635735.1 Oleiphilus sp. HI0067 | reverse complement strand
TATCAATGTACTATTTTGCAGGCAAGGCTATCGAAGAGTTTCAAGGCAAGAAAGCTGAGTTATTCCCAAAAGCACAGGAGCACTATTTGTCTTTTGGTGTGACCAGGGCACAAGATGGCATGACAGACCTTCTTAGCATGGCATTTTTCAGGAGTCTTGCTGCAGAAGAAAAGCTCGATTTTGATCTTGTGACACTGCATGGATATGCGAGCCTGAAGAACGATGATCTTGAATTTAAGACCTATAAGAATGGGCTCAAGGTTCAAGGTATAAAACTGATTGGTGATGGTTCGCGACAGGGCAAAACGGCTTACTTCACTCAACCATATTTAACGTCAGTATTTGGATGCGAAAAAGACTGTGTAGGTTTTCCTCATGGTCCACAGGATGAGTTGAATCGACTAATTGGCTTAGCCTATGAGAAGGGTATTCAGATCTTTGTGCATGGGAATGGCGATGCTGCCATCGACATGGTGATAAGAGCACATGAAGAAGA
>NZ_LWFI01000680.1:0-557 GCF_001635735.1 Oleiphilus sp. HI0067 | reverse complement strand
GCTCGCTTACCCTTCGAGCCGACCGTTGGTCGTTTAACGAGCTAAAGCGCTTTTGTACCGCCTACACGTGAATGACGACATGTAGTCACTTAGAGTGACTCCACACCTATGCTTCCTGCTATAGCTCAAACGCAAAAAAACCGCATTAAGCGTTCACCTAATGCGATTTTCGAAACTCATCTACGATGTGATTACCGGATCAAGTCCGGCATGACACAAATAGATTAGTTAGCAGCTTTAAACTTCAAGCGGTAAGCGTGAAGAAGTGGCTCTGTGTAACCACTTGGTTGCTCTTTACCTTTGAAGATCAAATCAGATGCTGCTTGGAAAGCAATCGTATCGAAGCTTGGTGCCATGTTGATGTAAGCGGCATCGCCTGCGTTTTGCTCATCAACGGTTGCAGCCATGCGCTTCAAGCTTTCTTCAACTTGCTCTTTTGAACATACGCCGTGCTCTAACCAGTTCGCAACGTGCTGCGCAGAAATACGCAATGTTGCACGGTCTTCCATCAAACCAACGTTGTTGATATCTGGAACTTTAGAACAACCAACACCTTG
>NZ_LWFI01000679.1:0-420 GCF_001635735.1 Oleiphilus sp. HI0067 | reverse complement strand
TCGATTCTTGCAACCATTCGACTAATTGCATTAGTAAGCCAATTTCTGATGCTGCCCGCATTGCTGTTAATGCAGTATCAGTGCTTGTTTTTAATTGATCTTGAAGTTCTTGGTTATGTTTTTTTAGCTTCACAAACGACTGAAGCTTATTTTCCACCCGCTTTTTTTCCCAGTTGTGTCCGATATAACTATCCAAAGGCAAGGTGGTTAACATGTTACAGGGCTTCTGCTCTAGTGAATCATCGATAAAGCCCAGCATTGTTGGGGTGTTTTCGGGGAAGCTCTGCTCTAGATGGTCAATGAGAGCGTGGTAGTCAACGTTTTCGACGATATCGAAAAGAATGGCGTGCGGATGATGCGCAATGCCTTTCACAACATCGTCATTTGAGCTTAATGATGCTGTGTCGGTAGGAAGTGTGA
>NZ_LWFI01000678.1:0-428 GCF_001635735.1 Oleiphilus sp. HI0067 | reverse complement strand
GACTGAACTGTTGATTGAATTAAGCTATGAAGATTAACACTGTGACAAGCAAGTGTTTATCTTGCAAGAGACAGAGACTTATTAGCACTCGTTTATAGTGACATTTTTTCGAACTTCAACTCCAAGCTTATACGTACCACTCAAAAACAATGGTTTTGTGACAAAACAAGCAAAACCCCGCAGTTAACAAGCAAAATCAATACTTTATGTCTAGACTCCAATTAATGTGAGGAGTACAAAGACCTACTCATTTTTGTTGGCCAAACCAAAGCAATGCATTAGACGTAGCCAAACACAAACGTAGTCTCGAGTTAGTCGAGTGTGTAAACGCTAAAACAGGACCCATTCATGGTCGATATTAGACCTTTATTGTTCATCAATTTTTTACTCGCCCTTCTCTTAGCAAGCGCAGGTATCGTTCATTTACA
>NZ_LWFI01000677.1:0-261 GCF_001635735.1 Oleiphilus sp. HI0067 | reverse complement strand
GCCTTTACTATATAAGTCTCTAGCCTGGTTCAAGATTTTAATGGCATGGTTCTTTCCCAACTCTTGGCCATATTGGTCACCCATTTGCTTTGCCTCACTCAAGGCTTCAAAAATCGCCTTCTGCTCTTCAGTTGTATGCAACCCTTCCCAGTTATGCGGCGCCCAAGAGAGATTCTCTGGGCCTGCATACCAATCAATATCAAACGACTCGAGTATATCAATGGAGCCTTGGGAGTATACATAACGAGAGTCATTAACCTT
>NZ_LWFI01000676.1:0-707 GCF_001635735.1 Oleiphilus sp. HI0067 | reverse complement strand
CAGCGGGTGGGAGCAAGCTGCTACGACAATCAGATNCGAGCGAAGGACAGTATTAAGGATCTCTNTTGTTTTNTCCGGAGATGGCGGAATGCTCGCTAAGCTCTATCCGAGTTTTATATTAGGCGCCGGCTCAGTGATAGGTGATGGCAAACAAATGATGTCTTGGATTCATATTTCAGACCTGGTTGAACTTATTCATCAGGCTATCAATGATCAATCAATGGAAGGCGCATTCAATGCTGTCGCCCCTATAAACACGACTAATCAGGAATTTAGCCGCGTACTCGCTCAAAATCTTAGGCGCCCTCTACTATTGAAAATGCCAACTATTGTGACGAAATGGATCTTTGGTCAGCGTAGCGATTTACTTCTCGGAAATCAGGATGTTGTTTCGGATAAGCTTCAGGCTTTAAGCTATAGTTTTAAATATCCTGAAATTCACGACGCACTTTCTCAGATCTATAAGCATAAGAGATAGGCGTCTTTTAAACCGGCAGTCGAACTTGCGTAATCAACACCTTGTTAAAGTATTAACTTATCTAATCACATTAGCCACTTTAACAAACGCTCACGCATCTACCGATACGAACAGCGCGCAAAGTAGTTTCATTGAACACAGCTATATTTCATGCAGCGTATTGAGCGCAGAGCAGCTTACAATTGCCCAGCTCGCGCAGCGTGGGGTTAGTGAGGATCAAGCTCTTAAA
>NZ_LWFI01000675.1:0-956 GCF_001635735.1 Oleiphilus sp. HI0067 | reverse complement strand
AATTTGCCCCTTAAACAAGTCTCTTGCGTGATCTGTTAATGGCAGTGTTAATGGTCTTCCACTTTTCGTTTCCTGAATCGTGAACGTCTTTTGTTTGAAGTTGATATCCTCAATTTTAAGCTTCGCCATTTCCCTACGACGAACCCCATGCAGTAAAACAAGCTGGAAATAAAAACCAGCAGCTCTCTGGCCGTAAAAAGAGGACTCGGTTAGGGCTCGCATTGCGGCAAACCAATCCTTCATATCAGAGGTTTCAATTTTATTCTCTCGCACTACATCTTTATTCCAAGTGCGCGTATGCGATAAGCGCTTAACAGGGTTATCAGAGAACATGCTTTCACCATTCCCTTTTTCATACTGACCATTGGCGAAATTAAACAGCGCCCCGAGTATCTTCATTACCTTGTTGGCAGCAGAAGGGGACTTTTTGCTTATCTGGAGGTGCCGTTCACTGACCTTATCGCGTGTAATTTCGACCATTGGACTATCAGCCCAATCAACAAAGTGCTTATCAAGCGCATTCTCATACTGCGCTATCGTAGATGCCTTTAACTTAGAGCCCCGATACTTTAGATAGTCCGCATACACTTCACGCAAGGTTAACTTGGATTTCTGTTCGGCTCGCGCCTTATGAATAGGATTTACCCCATCAACCATCTCTGCGATTGCTTTCTGTGCCTTTTTACGCGCTTGCTCAACCGTTAAATCTGGGTGCCGTCCGAGCGTGACGCGAACAGGTTTGCCTTTTACCTTCCTATAAGCGATATATGACTTAACGCCGTTTTTCGTAATGGATAGAACCAAGCCCGGCAAAGCAGAATCATAGTNATAGGTTCGTGCCTTACCTTCCTCAGCCTCCAATGCAGAGACTAGTGCTTTGGTAAATTTAAGCTTCATTGTCATATCTGGTGCTACCGTGGTGCTACCCTAGAGAGAAAACGATAGTAATCTAAAGA
>NZ_LWFI01000674.1:0-259 GCF_001635735.1 Oleiphilus sp. HI0067 | reverse complement strand
GACACGGTAACNATCCGTGCGGACATCACAATGGACGTTGTTCTGCGCTACTTGCGAAGACACCGAAGCCTACCCGAGATGACAGATAGTCTTCTCGTTGTTAGCCGAAATGGTGTTTTGGTCGGTATCCTTCCACTAACTACGATGTTGGTATCTAGCCCAAGTGCTACGGTTCGTGAGGTCATGGAAACAGACATCACGACAATCAACGTCAATATGCCAGATAGCGAAGTCGCGAATGTATTCGAACGTCAGGACT
>NZ_LWFI01000673.1:0-261 GCF_001635735.1 Oleiphilus sp. HI0067 | reverse complement strand
CACCCTCTTCTCCTAGGGCTTTCGCAAAAGGCTCAATACCATGAACAACACCTTGGATGAGTTGTCCACCATTGCGTCCTGAAGCTCCCCATCCGATGCGATATGCTTCGAGCAATACAACTTTGAACCCTCTTTCAGCAAGTTCAAGAGCGGTATTTACACCGCTAAATCCACCGCCAATGACGCATACCTGTGTGTCGAGGCTTTTCGTTAGTGATGGGTAACGCATCGGGTATTTCGACGTCGCCGCATAGTAGGAGT
>NZ_LWFI01000672.1:0-852 GCF_001635735.1 Oleiphilus sp. HI0067 | reverse complement strand
GCCAGCTTCGGTTGTAATTCGGTTACGCTTGCCGTACTCAATATTGGTAACCTTAGACTGTTCAAATATTTGAACTCCTAGCTCGTGTGCGGCATTCGCTTCACCACACACCAAATTTAAAGGATGAAGGTGTCCGCTGCCCATATCAATGAGTCCACCGATATAAGTCGTTGAGCCAACCACTTCATGCATTTCGTCTTTTTCTAACAGGCGTGTTTCATGTGGATAACCAATTTTATCTAGCCACGCTTTGTGCTCTTTAAAGTCTTCTACATGTCGAGGTTTATGCGCCAAATCGCAATAGCCCATCTTTAAATCGCAATCAATGTTGTACTTTTTAACGCGCTCTCTGACGATATTAACGGACTCAAATCCCATGTCTTCAATGGCCTTTACACCCTCTTCTCCTAGGGCTTTCGCAAAAGGCTCAATACCATGAACAACACCTTGGATGAGTTGTCCACCATTGCGTCCTGAAGCTCCCCATCCGATGCGATATGCTTCGAGCAATACAACTTTGAACCCTCTTTCAGCAAGTTCAAGAGCGGTATTTACACCGCTAAATCCACCGCCAATGACGCATACCTGTGTGTCGAGGCTTTTCGTTAGTGATGGGTAACGCATCGGGTATTTCGACGTCGCCGCATAGTAGGAGTTTGGGTATTCGTTGGAGTGCGTTCTAGGATTTAGCATGTTTGATATTCACAACAAATTAGTTTGATATAATTGACGAATGTATAGCATTTTTTACACGCTGCAAAGTAAAAGATCTATTATTTCATCCTTATGGTGGGTAAGATGTAGCCAAAATGTAGTTGAAGACTAATTGAATCATAAATTAATAGGTGGGTT
>NZ_LWFI01000671.1:0-390 GCF_001635735.1 Oleiphilus sp. HI0067 | reverse complement strand
AATTAGGAGTTTCATTTGCTCTTGCTCGGTAGACATAGGTCACCCCAATAGAAGTTCTAAAATTGAACAAAAGTGTAGCTAAAGTTTGGAAGAATAAAATTGGGGTCAGAGTACTTTTACTCTGACCCCAATTTTTAACGCAGTATAAGTAAGCGCAGTAGCTCTGACTTACTTAACTGGAGGGTGATTCTCATGCCAGTGCTTGGCTATGTCTATGCGACGCGTCACCCAAACATTTTCTTGCGACTGAACATAATCTAAGAAACGCGCCAGAGCCGCGGCACGACCTGGACGACCAACCAAACGACAGTGCAAGCCAATACTTAACATTTTTGGCGCTGTTTCACCTTCCGCATAAAGCACATCAAAGGCATCTTTTAGGTAGGTGAA
>NZ_LWFI01000670.1:0-539 GCF_001635735.1 Oleiphilus sp. HI0067 | reverse complement strand
ATCGGTTTAACCGGAAGTTCGGGAGCTTTGCGATTATGGACACGCTTTATGTCATCGGTTCCACAATATCCTTTGGCAACTCCTAAACCTTCGGATATTGATGTGCTGTGGTTTGATCAAGATAGTTGGAACCAAACGCATGCTGAATGTGATAATGCGCAACCTCTTCCCATCTGGGGAGATGCGCAAAAATTTGAGTGGCAAGCATGTCAGAAGCGAACGGGGGGAATAAAATCTTGGTTAAGATCATGGCTACAGTAAAAGCAGCACTCGTCTTTCTTGCTTGTTTGTTTATTTGGGCGTGTTCTTCTGCACCAACGCACACACTCGTTGCGAAGCAAGAGTCTGCCCATTCTCCAGCAAAAGATCAGCGTTACACGACTAAGCAACCCAACATACCTAGTGCCGTTTATGCATTGATTGATCAAGCGCAACAAGCGCGTGAGCAAGATCAGATGGGCGGGGCGTTGTCGCTGTTAGAACGAGCACAACGCTTAGCGCCAAATTTTAGTGTGGTTTATTTAGAGTTAGGACATACC
>NZ_LWFI01000669.1:0-526 GCF_001635735.1 Oleiphilus sp. HI0067 | reverse complement strand
CACACGACCATCAGAAGAACTTAAACCCGTTATCCCCTCAGGAGATCCGTTAGGGTTAAACGGATAAGCTTCCGTCGCAGAACCATAGTTATCAACATAACGCAATGCAACTTGAGACTGTGCCTGTAAGCTAGCTAGTGCATTGTCATTACTAAACTCAGCGCGCCCTTCTCCGTGCGCCACAGCGACCGGTATACGCGTTCCCGCCATTCCTTGCAACATGATTGAATTTGATTCTAACAACTCAATCATCACTGCACGCGCTTCAAATTGCTCTGAGCGATTACGCACAAAATGCGGCCATAAATCTGCACCAGGAATAAGCTCACGCAAGTTCGACAACATCTGACAGCCGTTACACACGCCCAAGACTAGGGTCTGATCACGATCAAAGAATGTTTGGAACTGATTCTTAACTTGCTCATTGAACAAAATCGATTTTGCCCAACCTTCACCTGCACCAAGTACGTCGCCATAAGAGAAGCCACCACATGCAACAAGCGCATTAAAATCAGCTAGATCTACG
>NZ_LWFI01000668.1:0-257 GCF_001635735.1 Oleiphilus sp. HI0067 | reverse complement strand
CCTAACCACCACATCACTAAGCCTGTTCTAATTGGTGAGATCCAAGACGACGGTCAGTTTGAGATTGTTTCTTCAACTAACGGTCTTGTTCAAGGTGATGCTTGGTCTGACTACCTGCCTGGTTCTAAAGACGTTATCTCTGACTGGAGAGCTCCACTAGCATGTGGTAACTACAACGTTAAGACTGGTAAGTGTTCTGGTCAAAACTTCTAAGATAGAAGTTTCTGTAAAGCAGTAATTGAGAGGGCTAATCATAG
>NZ_LWFI01000667.1:0-486 GCF_001635735.1 Oleiphilus sp. HI0067 | reverse complement strand
TGCAGTTACATCAGCTAATAACCTAGCAACGAATGGTGTTGTCCACGTTATCGATAAAGTTCTTCTTCCACCAGAACTTGCGATAGATACATCAGACGAGACAGACAGTATTGCTGCAATTGTTACAGCGGCAGCTGGCGCGTCTATGAATGCCGATCTAACAACTTTGCTAGCTGCTGTTACTGCAGCTGATCTAGCTGGTACTCTATCTGGTGCGGGTACATTCACTGTATTTGCTCCTACTGATGCAGCATTCGCGGCAGCAGGTTTCGATGAAAATAACATTGGTGCCGTCGAAGGTTTGCAAGATATTTTGCTGCAGCACGTTTTGGGTTCAGAGGTCAGTGCATTGGCAGCATACGCAGCTAATGGCTCTGACGTTGCAACACTTCGAGAAGGTTCATCAGTGTCAGTAGAAATTTCAAATGGTGATTTGCTGATTGAAGGCGCTAAAGTAATCGAAACTGATATTAAAGCGAGCAATGG
>NZ_LWFI01000666.1:0-758 GCF_001635735.1 Oleiphilus sp. HI0067 | reverse complement strand
AACAGGTGCTTACGGCGTTAATCTTTACGGTTACGATTTCTACAAAGAATGCATGGACGAAGGAATCGCTCAAACACGCGAACTTGGCGCAGCGCTTGGCCCATATCATCCCTTAATCATCAACAATACCGATAAGCTCAAAGACATCTCCGGATTAGACGAAGTGTCTTATCATATGTCGGGCACTGAAGCAGTAATGCAAGCAGTTCGTCTCGCGCATTACCACACAGGTAAGAAACGAACCGTTGTTTTTTGCGGTGCTTATCACGGTTGGTGGGACGGGGTTCAACCCGGCATAGGCAATCCACGAAAAGTGCACGATGTGTATACCTTAAAAGAAATGTCTAACGACACGCTCAGGGTACTTAAAACACGAAAAGACATAGCCTGCGTCTTAGTTAATCCGCTGCAAGCGCTCAACCCAAATGGCGGAAGCAGTAGCGATTCGATGCTGATAGCTAGCGACCGCTCAGCGCATTTTGATAAAGAAGCCTACACAGTATGGCTGAAAGCGCTTCGTGAGATCTGCACCAAGAAAAACATAGTGATGATCATGGACGAGGTATTTCTTGGGTTTCGTTTAGCGAAAGGTGGCGCTCAAGAGTATTTTGGCGTCCAAGCAGATATGGTCACCTACGGAAAAACACTCGGTGGCGGTTTGCCCGTTGGCGTCGTATGCGGCAAAGCAGAACTAATGAAACGCTATAAAGAACACAAGCCGACGGATATATGTTTTGCGCGAGGAACCTTCAACGCAC
>NZ_LWFI01000665.1:0-1155 GCF_001635735.1 Oleiphilus sp. HI0067 | reverse complement strand
CTATCGAGTAAAAGTGCTTTGCGCGTTGGCGTTGTCATGCTGTTGTTTTATCCATTTCTTTCAAGATTTGTTCTGCAAGTAATTGATGCCCCTCTGCTGAAAAATGCGTTGGGTCGTCGTAGTGTGTTTGCATATTGCGTTCAAATACGTCGTAGCATTTTATGAGAGAGGTCTTGCTGTGTTTTTGAGCCAGTTCGGCGAGAGCGACATTATAAGCTTTAATCGCTTGGTTGCGAGATTTATCGTGATTGGGGGCTGTTTCGATCAACACCACGGAGGACTGCGTTTTATTGATGATGGTTTCTATATTTTCTTTGTATTCGTTCAAAGGAACTTGGTTTTGCATGCCAAATAGTTTGCCTATCCCTATTTTTCGACCGTATTTCTTCCATTTTTTTACCCAGCGTCGAAGAAATCTACGAGTGGATGAGTCAGGGTAATACAGCACATAAGGCGCGGCTTTGATTGTCAGCCAGCTATCGACAAGGCCATATTGAATGAAAATAATTTCGATCTTCGGGTGTTCGTAGTCTTTGAAAAACTCGAGCGCTTCACGCGTAGTAGACATGGTCAGTCCGCAATTCTGTATTGAACGCTCAAAGTGGCGCCCAACTATGTCGGCATATACTGGTGCCTTGAGTTGCTCTGTACCACAGGTATTGCAGTCGCCTAAAAACAGAAACTGAGCTTGAGTCTCTGTTAGAGAGGCGTACTTGTCTTGATATGCGTTTAGCATGCGCGTGCTCGTGAGTTGTGTTTTTGCATACTCAAATGCATCGTTTTCCATACTCGCTAATCGCCTGACCTTATGACTATTGCCAAGTTTTGCAGAGATTTCACTGCGTAACTCTTCCACCGAGTTCGCTTGAATAATTGCTTCGTTCGGAAGCAGTGAGGCTGCGCCTGATACTTTAGTTGATAGTACGGGTGTATCTGCTTGCAGCGCTTCGATCATGCTTAAACTCAATCCCTCCCGGGTCGAGTTAATAACAAGTGCATCGGCTCCGTAGAGAAATCGTCGCGCGTTATGTTGGTGGCCGATAAGCTTAATATGTTCTGACTCGTATTCTTTTAACGCTTTTTTTTCTGGGCCATCGCCAACAATGATTAGATTAACGGGCAAAGTCTGGCAGGCTTTCATCACGTTTGAATATG